>JAZFSW010000383.1:0-3226 GCA_036446375.1 Desulfobacterales bacterium
TTTATGCAGACCGCCGATGGTGATGGGTAGTTTCCCGATGGGGTAAATAAGCGGTGAGGACCTGGCGCTGCACACCTATGACACCTTTAAGGTTTTCCTAAGTCTGTATTCCGCCAGCTTACCGTTATTCCACTGTTTTACAGGTCTCAGGTAACCCACAACCCTTGAGTAGACTTCAGTTTCTTCATTACACACATCACAGGTCTCCTGCTCGCCGGCAAGATATCCATGAGAGGGACAGACGCTGAAGGTCGGGGTAATGGTAAAATAGGGAAGCCGGTAATTGGTGGCAATCTTTTTAATCGCGCTCTTCAATGTCGTCATGTCGGTAACCTGTTCCCCAAGAAAAATATGCAGAACCGTTCCACCGGTATACTTTACCTGAAGATCGTCCTGAAGGGCAAGGGTTTCGTACATATCATCCGTGTAATTGACCGGAAGCTGGGTCGAATTGGTATAGTAAGGAGCGGCGCCTTCAATATATTCATCTTCGTTGGCACAGATAATGTCGGGATACTGTTCCTTGTCGATCATGGCAAGGCTGTAGGACGTGCCTTCGGCCGGTGTGGCTTCCAGATTGAAAATGTCACCGGTTTCTTCCTGGACCACAGCAAGCGCATCACGAAGATAATCCATAACCTTGAGTGCAAAGGTTTTGCCCGCCTCCCCGGCGATATCCTCCCCGAGAAAATTAAGACATGCCTCATTCATCCCGATGATACCGATGGTGGAAAAGTGGTTCTTCCAGTAAAGCCCCGTTCCCTCTCTCACCTCCCTGAGGTAGAACTTCGAATAGGGGTAGAGATCTCGTTCAGTGAATTTTTCAAGGATTTTCCGTTTAATGACCAGACTCTCGATGGAAAGATCGAGTCGTTGCTGCAACAGGGCAAGAAAATCTTCCTCTGTCTCACTGAGATACCCGATCCGCGGAAGGTTGAGAGTCACGACACCAATGGATCCGGTAAGGGGATTGGCGCCGAACAACCCCCCGCCCCTTTTTAGAAGCTCCCGATTGTCTAATCGCAACCGGCAGCACATGGACCGGGCGTCTTCGGGGGACATGTCGGAATTGATGAAATTCGAGAAATAGGGGATGCCATATTTACCGGTCATCTGCCAGAGCATATCGAGATTGGGGTTGTCCCAGTCAAAATCCGCCGTGATGTTATAGGTGGGGATCGGGAAAGTAAACACTCTTCCCTTGGCGTCCCCTGCCATCATAATTTCGGCAAATGCCTTATTGAACATATCCATTTCCACCTGGAAGTCCGCATAGGTCTCCTCTTGCTCGACACCACCGATAATGACAGCGTGATCCTTCAGGATCGTCGGCACACAAAGATCCATGGTAATATTGGTAAACGGTGTTTGGAAACCGACCCGGGTGGGAATATTGATGTTGAATACAAATTCCTGAAGGGCTTGTTTAACACCGGCATATTCCAGCTGATCATGACGGATGAAAGGGGCGAGAAGGGTGTCAAAATTGGAAATCGCCTGGGCGCCTGCCGCTTCCCCCTGCAAGGTATAAAAGAAATTGACCACCTGACCCAGAGCCGACCGGAGATGCTTCGGTGGCGCACTCTCTACTTTGCCTTCAACCCCCCTGAAGCCCTGTCTGAGGATATCCTGCAGGTCCCATCCCACACAATACACGGATAGAAGACTCAGATCATGAATATGGATATCGCCGCTTCGGTGTGCCCGTCGGATTTCAGGTGGATAGATGCTGTTGAGCCAGTACTCTGCCGTGATATCCGAGGATATATAATTGTTGAGCCCCTGGAGAGAATAGCACATGTTGCTGTTTTCTTTTACTTTCCAGTCCTCTTTCCGGATGTAATGATCCACGAGATCGACATTTGCCTTTGTCGTAATACGCCGGATCTGCGCATGCTGCTCCCGATAGAGAATATAGGATTTTGCCGACTTGTGATAGGGGGATTCAAGAAGTGTCCTTTCGACGATATCCTGGATTTCTTCCACTTCCGGGGGGGTACTCAAGCCCAGTTCATGGGCCAGGGTCAGCACAAGAAGGGTCAGCTTCTTTGCCTCCCGTTCATGGAATTCTCCGGTTACCTGCCCGGCTTTTGCGATAGCGGCGGTAATCTTTGATGAGTCAAACTCAACAACGCTTCCGTTGCGTTTTCTTATTTTCTCAAACACAGGCAACACCCCTCCCAGCTAAAACGTCATATATGAAACCACTGGTCGAACCTGGCAGTCGATTCTGAATTGATGGCAAAGGCAAAACGCGAGGCGCCTGAAACATCCGGTGCAGACCGTTTGCGCAGACATTTCTCCTGACAGACAAAGGGACCATCAAACTATCAGAGGTGATACAGCGTTTTGCAGATAAGCTGAACGGGCGAGGGTGCAAGTGCCGCTGGGCAGCGACGCGGTACCCCTCCGTAATGAGATTGCCAATCCAAAACCATTCATGCCGTTCTGATTTTCGAGTTATCACTATATATTGTTATGTGTCAAGGAGAATTATCAATATGTAGTATGCGCTTGTAATTTCGCCACAAACATGTCACACAGGGAAAGTGGCGCGGGAGGGCAGATCTTTCTCTTCCCCTTAATCTGCTGCTTCCTACGAAAAGCAACGGATATCACGTATCACCACGACACCTTCATCCCAACCCCATGGGCATATCCTGTGGATGGGAACCGTAGGAAGACAACAAGGACACGCAATGGGCATCGATCAAAATCCGGTATTCAGAAGGGCCATGATTCCCTGGTATGATTCTGAGCCGGTGTGTCTCGTGGTCATTGTTATTATGCTTCTGACCTTCTGGTTTGGGGCCGGCGGCATCTCGGTTGCCGGAGAAACGCCCCGGTACCATTCCTATCGGTGGGTTGCATTTCTGATAGCCGTGCTGAGCAGCGGGGTTATTGTCTCAATCACCTTTCGATTGATCAAGCGGTACATCAGTCGATTCACAAAATAATCCGACACAGCCCCATCGCGCCATCACCTACACCGTCGTCTCACTCAATGCTGTGGCGCGCTGTTTCGCCGCGCAGATGGCATCAATGATGCTTTCCTTCACCTTGTTTTCCCCCAATACCTTAAGGGCCGCCTCGGTGGTTCCCCCCGGGGACGTCACCTGTTTGCGGAGCTGCTCGGGCGATTCCTCTCTTTGTTCCAAAAGCGCCAACGCACCTTTCAAGGTGGTTAGCGTCAACGTCTTGGCATCGCCCGGCTCAAGCCCAATGG
>JAZFSW010000384.1:0-6991 GCA_036446375.1 Desulfobacterales bacterium
TGTGTACCATATGTTGTCAGAGATAACAGATATTTCTTGAAGACGATTTTTCCGAGTCGTAAGTTCAAGTACCTAATTGAGGAGAAAGGAAATGGATAAATACTCGACAGAATACATGGATTCAGAAGAACGAGATCTAGATGATGCTTTAAACGAAATTGACATCAATACGTTGAAAAGACCCACGTTGAAAGAGCAGAAACAATTCAAGGGGGCTGCAAAACAATTCGCAAAAAAAGAAACCAAAATGAACATCAGGATTGATCCATTTGAGCTTGACAGAATCAAAGAGCGAGCCAGTTCGGAAGGCTTGAAGTATTCGACATTCATAAAGAGCGTTCTGCACAAATACCTTACGGGCCAGTTGGTAGAGAAAACTCAAGAACATGAATGACAAATAGAAACACACTGGCTGATGCGTCGGTCCTTTGGCGGCAGCAGCACAAGACAGGACCGGATCCCTCGTGCCCACGTCATTTCATGCCGTAGGCAGATCTCAAAGCTTGGCCATCGGGATCTTCGGCAATCTTCGGACTTGCATCGACAACCAGACAGGCCCGCCTGGCAGGATCATATTGCGGCCAGTGCGGCAGGCCGGCACCATTTGGGTCTCCGGTGCGGGCGAAGGCGGCAAAGGTCTTTGACCACTTGTTTGCCATGTCCCTGTTGACGTCTGTCGGCTCGTGAAAGCCGGCAATCCCGGCGTCTGCATGGTTGATCATGTTGAACGTGAAGGCGACATCACTGCCATGGGCGACGCCAAGGGGCGTGCTGCCCGGAACGTCAAAGGCATATACCCACCCTCCGACGCCCGCCACCGTGGATGCCTCTGCCGTGCGTAGGGCAGATGACCGGAATAGACCGTACCAGGCAAAAACCAGTTTCTCTCTTTCATCACCGCCGGGAACACGTTCGTCAAGGTACGCAAGATAGGCGGACGCATCGCCGTTGCCAATGATTTCCGCGAATGCACGGATCATCTGTTCTCTTGCCTCCGGCGGAAACACATCGGCCATATAGGAGCCCTCATCTCTGTTGCATCCGGCTATCAACGGGACCCCATTGCCGCCATTGTCGAGAATCGCCTGCGTAGGTTGCGCAGTGATGATGGTGCCGTCGATGACCGCACCAGTGTTGACGATGCCTTCAAGCTGCAGCGCAAAAAGGCTGTCTGCCGGTAGATTGCGAAGTTTCGCCAACAGATCTGGTCCCTCCGCATTCAGTTTCTGTGACAGGACTGGGATGTTGTCTTGAGGGGCTTCCATGACCTCGCCAGGACTGAAACCGATTGCCTTGTGAAATAATCCTTTCGCTGTGGGTGCCGCCAGTAAGGCCAGCACAGATCCACCACCGGCGCTTTCCCCAAAGATCGTGACGCTGTCAGGGTCGCCGCCGTAGTCTGCAATATTGTCCCGAACCCAGGAAAGGGCGGCAATCTGATCCTGAAACCCAAGGGAGGCAGAACCCTCATAGGCGGATCCGAAGCCGCTCATGTCCATGTAGCCAAAGATGCCGAGACGATAGTTGATGATGACTACAACCACGTCGTTTTCCGCGGCAAGTGGCCCGCCATTGTATTCATTTGCAGACCCCTGAATATAGGCGCCCCCGTGGATCCAGAACATAACGGGACGCTTCTTGCCGTCGGCTGCCGGCGTGTAGATATTCAGGTAGAGACAATCCTCGCTGAACTCGCCCAGGAGTTCACGTCCTGCAAGCGCCGGCGGTGGTGGTGGCTGAAAACTCCTGTTTGGATGATGCGTCGCATCGAGCCCGGAAGGCCAAGGGGCTGCCGGCCGGGGGGGCATCCATCGCCCCTCTGCCACAGGTGGTGCTGCATAGGGAATGCCCAGAGCAACGAAAACACCCTCTTGCATTAATCCGGTCACCGGCCCACGTCGTGTCTCTATCTTTGCCATGGATTTCTCTCCTTTTGTCCTATCCTGCGAGGCCTTTCCTGGAAAGCGTTTCGATCGTCCGATCGCATCTTGAGCGATCGTGTCTACCAACTCCTGTTCCGAAGAACGCCCTACGCTTCCCGGCTGGCCCTGGCAGCTTCGGCAAAGGCCTTAGTGTCTTTCGGCGGCGCCGGGAAACCGGGTGTGGCCGTCATGCCGATGGCTTCCGATGGGCAGCCAGTGGCACAGGCAGCGCAGCCGAAGCACCGGTCCAGATCGACTTCCGGTAGATCATCGTCACCCATGGCCAGGGCTGTTGCCGGGCATCGATCGATGCATACTTCACATGCCACGCAGGCATCCGGGTCAAAACGGGGTTCAAAACCGGAATTGAAGAACTTTCCGGGTTTGGGCTGTGCAAGCATGCCGGAAACGGCTTCACAGTGCCAGCGATCGCAATTGCAGATGAAGTTTGTGTTTGCCACATTGCGTGTCATGTGAATCAAACCGGCTTCCTCCGTTTCATCCAGTATTTTCATCGCCTCTTCTTTGGTCAATTTCTGTGCGCCCAAGCGATCGATATTGAACTGCGCACCCGGACCGAAACTCATGCAGACCTCCATTGGCATATCATGGATATCCTCCCCGAGCAGCAAGGCTTCCTGTCGGCAATAGCATGTTGAGACCGTAATCAGGTCATTGTTTTCGATATAGCTCTTCACCTGGTTATAGGTATGAACGGTGCTTTCATTGTCGATCGTTCTATCTACGGGAATGACCCTGATGCCGGGAAAGGTTATTTTTTGTGCCGACCGCGGCTGAATGGCATTATAGGCTTTCTTATAGGTATCTATCGCCTGTGCAACCTTCTTGTCCCGGTCCGTAGCTGTTCCCCGCATGAACTGAAATTCCATAATACCAATCATAAAGGGCACGGCTACGTAATGCATCTTGCCCTCCCGTTCATGGGCAGCGCACAGGCCGCTATTGGCCATGCTCTCGAGGATGCTCTCAATTTCGGTCGCATCTCTTCCCATCAACTCAGCTACCTGAACGGCGGCTGTCGGTCTGGTGGGCAGAGCGTTATTCACTGCAGCTTGCTCCGGTGTGAACAGCACTTCCACCATGTCGAAAAACTCCGGGATATCCATACCGGCGTAACTGCCACCGCGCTTCTGCATGACGGTCAACAACGCTTTGTAGACGGTGTCACTCATGATATTTCGGCTCCTTATGCTGGAATTATATTCACCCTCCTAGCCGTGTTCATCGGCTGGTGTAGACCCAGCCGAAGGGTTGTGTACCAGTATAATATACGGATGTCAATTTGCTACGTATTTGCTGCGTATCGTCTGCTGGGGTCGCACAAAGATAACCGTCTGAAAACAAACGAAATGATGGATTGGAAAGGCCTTCTCCCAGCCAATAGTCTTGTTTTTAACACGAAAATGCGAGATACAGGGGATGCTTGCAGTCACCATCAAGGGCAAGAGCTTGGAGAAAGAAATTCAACAAAACAGTACCGACGTGAAGCATTCCATGCTTCAAGAACCTTCCGGCACTTCATGTTCGTCATGGTAAGAACATGTATTTCCGGAGTGAATAGGAAAGAAGGTTGGCACACCAACCCTGGTGCGACCCCAAGGGCCTTGCCGCAGATATAGGAGAGATATCGATGGACCCCATGTTACGCAGTCAAATCGGATACGAATGCTCACAACTCGTTTACAGGTTCTCCCACTTGTTTGAAGCGGTGCACTCTCAGGTTGCTGACCTGTTTACAGAAGATGGCAGTCTGCAGATCGGCGGCAGCAGTAACATCGTCGTGGGTGCGGAAGCCATCCGGGAGGCGATGCTTGTTGTTGAGAATAGGGCCGGTGAGGAAACGAATCTGCTGATCTCCAATAACGTTATTGTCGACGTCATTGATGAGGACAATGCGACGGGTCATTCCTACTGGACACACCAGCAACACAGAACTGCGGGCGGGAGACCTACGACGCCACTGCCCTACAAGGAACCCCATGTTGTGGGTAAGTTCTCGGATGAATACAAACGCGTAAACGGAGAATGGAAGTTCGCCAAACGCACGTTCACCGGTATTCTGATAGGTGCAGAACTGCTGGCGTACACGCAAGCGGCCAATTCGAGCGACGGCTAGAATGGCCTGATAGCCCACACAGTAGAGCTCTGTTTTCCTTTGGCCTCATGTCGGACTATTGGAGCTTGTCCGGTGGGCAAAGACGGCGGAAGCATGTGCGAATGGGACCGATGAGGAGCAAGAGACGCCTGAATGAGGAGAACCTGTAAACACCTGGAAGGCAGAGGTATCGCAGTAAGGAGGCGTGATTACGCTACCCGATAGTGGTTCGGGTCAAGACGATTACATGATCCGGCCCTGGTCCCTTGGGCAAGAAGGATTGGGTCTGAGTTCGAAGAAACCAATAAGGAGATTCAGTGCTGACAGACAGACCATCTCATCATGACCATCCTGAACAATGCCAGGGGTGTAGCAAGTCATGCAGGCCATCCATTCACGAGAGGTGCGATTGCTGTCAGGATTTGCGTTTCCGGGAAGACGTGTTCTGTGACCTGAACCGGTCTGTCCAGGACCCTACGTCGTTTGAATGCCATGCCTTTCAGCCAGGGCTAAAGCTGGTCGCACGATCCGGCAAAGAACCACCACCGGAAACGGAAATACAGCCTTCGGGCTTGTCCTTAGGGAAAGTACTCAATTCCGATAGATTCAATTATCAACGGGCGTTGGCCCTGCAGAGACTAGCACGTAATCCCGATGATGTGATTATGGAAATCAAGTACCATTTTGCCTGGAACGTGGTCGGCCAGAGAGCAATTTTTTCGGACCCGGAAACGATGATCAATGATGTCATGGATACGATAGCCCTATGCAACGAGGCGATTGGCAGCTTCGTCGGTCTACTGTGGTTGGCCCCAGACCACATACATGTCTACGTGGAATCAGATGGGGAGGAAAGTCCTGACACCATGGCGAAGGAGCTCAAGCGGATATCAGAAACAGATATTCTCGAACGAATTCCAAATCTTATCAAATCGCTTGGATCAGAAGCAAAACTTTGGGATGAAGCCTATTTTGTGGAGACCATCTCGGGGTCTTGATCTATTGGGTTTCGGGGATCCCGGTTCCCCTTTGGCTTTAACTGTCCCTCCACGAAACCGAAGGGTAGACCCGCCAGAAAGCAGGCGGTAATTAAGCCAAACGGATCGGGCTGAGAGGCGCAAATGGAAGAAGAAAAACACATAATCGATGCGGTAAAGGCACTTGGATCAGGCGACCTGGCTCCCGGAGCGAAGGTGCTTTAGAAACATCATCTTTTCAACTTTTCCGCAACGTCTCACCACATATATCAATACCCTATAAATCCAACAGATTCTTGCCGATCCGCCATGGCTGGCCAAGACGACCCACAATGATTTCCGGGCACACTCACCTCTGATCCACAGCTATGTGAACCCGTATGGCACCTTTGAATTGGGATATGACCAGACGGACTCCTTTCGATACGGACACTGCTCAGCAGTAAATGAAAAGTGCCCGTCTGGATGTCGCGGCTGATGACAGCCATCATGTCACCGGGCCCAGATGGCAGAAATGAGTCGATCTCTTGCCAAAATGTCTAAGGTTGTTCCTCAGGCCCTTTCGATTGTGCCAGGGTCCGGATGAAGGTGATTAGATAAGAAATCTGTTTGTCATTTAAGACTGCACCCCAGGATGGCATCAGGGGGGAACGTTCCTGTGAAGCCCCACCATTCTTAATCACCATTCGAATGTAGGAATCAGAAAGGGTGTCCATATACGATGCGTCGGCGTGCTCTGCAGGTGCCGTGCTGAGAGAGAAGGAATTGAACCCGTCACCCTTTCCCGAATCGCCATGACAGAGGGCGCAGTAATATCCATACAACACGCTGCCGCGTTTCTCCTTGTTCGTTAAGCCGGTTTCATGTTCCTCCGGCAGCACAAACCCGGATTCGTCCTGCGGTCGGTCCTCTGCATTTAGGGATCGCTGCCCACTAAACACGAACAGCACCAATAAAGAGAAAGACAAGGCCCCGAATAAAAGCGATATTCTCTGAGATCTTACATTCATCTTTGCTCATTCCCCTTCCGGTTGGCCAGAAATGCCAGCAGGGCCGCATGCTCTTGATCAGTGAAGTCGGCGACGGGTTCCCTGGACTGTGTCAAGAACTCCTTTGGATTGTGGAGATAGAGGGAGATCCATTCGATTTTGAGCCGGTTCCCCGCCCCTGAGAGATCCGGGCCGATCACTCCCCCTTTGAGATCGATCTGATGACAGGCGTTGCAGGCATATTTTTCGTAATATAGCTCTTTGCCTATTCGGATGAGTTTCGGATCATTCAACGACACCTCCTGAACAGTGTCAGATCGATCCTCGACCCGGTTGTCAACAAGAGTTGTTCTGAAATAGGAATAGACCGTCTCGATCTCAGCATCAGACATCTTGAACTTTGGCATTCGTTCCACCAGAATCGGCCGGATGGCATAGGGGGTTCTCATGTATTTCTTCATCCACGCCTCTTGAACACGGCTTCCCTCCTGTGACAGGTCCGGTGCAAGCTCCCCCCCCTTTCCATTAATTTTGTGGCAGATCAGACAGTGGTATTTATCGAGTATCTTCCCGAATTCGCCCTGAGGGGCATAAGCTGAAGGTGCTGCGCCCAATGGCTTGATAAAAGATGAAGGTATTTCTTCGGACTTGAGGCTTAAAAGATAGGTGACCACCGCTTCTGCTTCCACATTGGTTAAATGGTAATCAGGCATTTTTAGATCGTCCTTGAAAAGTCTCGGGTTTCTCATCTTATTGTAGAGCCAATTAGGAACCGTGCGATGCTCAGGATCAACATGAATCTTGCCAAAATCCAGGCGGCTGATATGGATATCACCAATGGTTGTCAGCTCAAGTCCTATTTCTCCTCGATTTTCCACCGCCTCTATTTCGTGACACCCATTGCAGCCCAACTCAGCGACTAGTCCCTTCCCATCGCTTGCATTCCCCTCTATTACGCGCTTGGCATCCGCGATAATCGTCTCTTCT
>JAZFSW010000385.1:0-3407 GCA_036446375.1 Desulfobacterales bacterium
CCTCGGCCAGATCATCGACTACCTTTCTTACGCAACCCTTGGCGGGGAAGATGGTGAGCAGGGGAGGTCCGATCCGGGGGGCGGCGCAAACAGCCAACCGGATTCGGGACATCCCGAGGCCGGGAAAAACGACCTCTGCGAGGTACTGCTTGCCGTTGTCAGCGATTTGACCGGTTATCCCGGGGACATGCTCGGCCTCGACATGGATATCGAAGCGGATCTGGGCATCGATTCCATCAAGCGGGTAGAGATTCTATCCACCCTGGAAGAAAGGAGACCGGATCTTCCCGCGGTTTCACCCGAGGTGATGGGGACGTTGAAAACCCTGGGCCAGATTATCGACTATCTTGCCGAAGGTTCAACAGACGATACCCACCGAGATGACGCCGGTGATCCGGATCGTCCGGTAGCGGCCAAAGCGGAGTCCAAACCCGATAGGGATCCGGAACCTGATGGGGAACCTGTTGAAAGAAACGTCGTGTCGATCGTAGAGGTGCCGATGTATCAGGGCGCACCCCTATCCCTTGCTCCGGGAAGACCGGTGTATGTGACTGCCGATCATGGCGGGCTATCAGAAGCAATTGTCAACGAATTGTCCCGGCGCGAGGTGCCTGCCCTTATCGCTCCGGAAGACATGTCTACTGCGATCAAAGAACAGCCCCCCGCCGGTCTTGTAATTCTGTCGAAAGCCCCGGGTCAGTCAGAGGATCAGGAAGCAGACGAGGCATTCTTGAAAGAGGCCTTTCTCCTGGCCAATCGTCTTGCTCCCGATCTGATCGCATCGGGTGATCAGGGGGGGGCATTGTTTGCCACGATAAGCCGGCTGGATGGCGCTTTTGGTTTCAGGGGGCAGGGGATGGATCACCCCGTTACCGGGGGACTCGCCGGATTGGCGAAAACAGCGGCCATTGAATGGGAAACTGTCCGGTGCCGGGCCATCGATATCGCACCCAACTGGGATGAGAAGGACCGGATCGCCAGGGCTGTGGTGTCTGCGCTTCTTAATCCGGATCCGGCAAGTCCTGTTGAAGTCGGACTGGGTCCGAATCTGCCGGAAAACTATCAGATAGCCCTGGAACTTGAGTCCTGCCCCGTGTCCGCCGATCTTTCAGGCAAGATCGATCTTTCCCCCGGGGATGTGATGATTGTTACCGGCGGCGGCCGGGGGATCACTGCAGCGTGTGCACTTGCGCTGGCCCGCCGTTGCCCCGCAACGTTTGTTCTTCTCGGCCGATCCCCTCAGCCGGTACCGGAACCGGAATGGATCCGATCCCTCGATGATGAAGCGGCGATCAAAAAGGCCATCATCCGGAACCAATTTGAGGGTCAACCGGATTCACCGCGAGATGTTGAGGTTGCGTTCAAGACCCATATGGCCAACCGGGAGATCAACCGGACCCTTGAGCAGTTTCAGGCGATGGATGCCAAGGCGTTCTATATCCCCGTCGATGTGCGGGATTCTGCCGCTGTTGCCAGCGTGATGGACGATGTCCGGTTGACCCATGGTCCGATAAAGGGAATTATTCATGGGGCCGGTATCTTGGCGGATCGCCTGATTATCGATAAGACCCTTGAGCAGTTTGAAAAGGTTTTCGATACCAAGGTAAGGGGACTCAGCGCGCTCCTGACGGCAACCGGTCAGGATGCGCTCAAATACCTCGTGATCTTTTCCTCCATCAGTGCCCGGTTGGGAAACCGGGGCCAGGTTGATTATGCCATGGCCAATGAGGCGCTGAATAAGATTGCCCGGAACCTATCGATTCAGCGGCCCGCGTGCAATGTGACCGCCATTAACTGGGGCCCCTGGGATGGGGGCATGGTATCGGCGGCATTGAAAAAGGAGTTTGCGCGAAACCATATCCCGCTGATTCCCATCGATGCCGGTGCCGAATCGATGGTAAATGAAATGATCAACGGCTATCCGGGCCTGATTGAGGTGGTTATCGGTGGGGGGTTCGATTCCTGGGAAGGTAGAAATGCCGAAGGCCGCAACAGCGATGGACCGCAGCTGCCCGCTGTGACGATGCCCGATCGGCGGCTGACCCAGACCTTTGAGCGCGACATCGATGTGGATCGCCATCCGGTTCTTGCCTCTCATATTATCAATAAGCATCCGGTCGTTCCTTTTGCGCTCATGACCGAATGGATCGGCCATGGCGCACTTCATGAGAACCCGGGACTGCTGTTTTGTGGCCTGGATGAAATGCGGCTTCTTAGCGGCATCAAGCTAGATCAGGAGAAACGAACCGTTCGCCTGCTGGCCGGTAAAGCGAGGAAAGCCGGTTCCCATTTTGAAGTCGATGTGGAGGTCAGAGACGGCCTGAAAGCCGATGGCACAGATATGATTCACTACAAGGCCAAAGCCATTCTGGCCGATGATCTGTCTGATCCGCCGGTGTTTGTATGGCCGGACGATATCAAGGCCGGCACATACGCCCGCAGCACGAAAGAGGTCTATGAGAACATTCTCTTTCAGGGGGAAGCCCTTCGGGGCATTAAGGAAATCAGTAGTTGCTCCCCGCGGGCCATGGTGGCTTCCCTTTCTTGTGCTCCCTTACCGGAAGAGTGGATGGCCGATCCGCTGAGAACCCGATGGATAGGCGATCCCCTTGTGCTGGATTCGGCCTTTCAGATGGCCATCATATGGTGCTTTGAAGAAAAGGGGATGGTGTCTCTTCCCAGCTACAGCGCCTGCTATCGTCAGTATCGAAGCGATTTTCCCTCCGATGGTGTGACAGCCGTGCTTGAGATTGTCGATGCAACGGATCATAAGATGCGAGGTGATTATACCTTCCTCGATTCAGAGGGTGTGGTGGTAGCCCGGTTAACCGGTTACGAAGCCATAATGGATCCTTCACTTCACAAGGTGTTTTGATCCTGAGCTACATTCGGCCAGAGTTGCCAACTTCCTTTCTCTTTCCCAAGCCTGTCGAAGGATCTTCTTCCTTTCGATCTCCGGCCCCTGCCTGAGCCAGGCGAAGGGTTCCCTTCTTTCTAAAATGGATGTGCTACGATTTATTGGGTGGATGCAGATGGAACATAATCGATATCCATGGGAATATTAATCGAAGGAGCTACTATGCTGACAAAAGGAGACGACTACCCGATTCATCAGACGCAACACCCAATTGCCTACGCCGGGACCGATAGGAATTTTTTCGATCGCTATTTCTTTAATGGATATTCACCGGATGGTGCACACTATTTTGCAGTTGCGCTGGGCGTCTATCCCAATATCAATGTCATGGATGGATCATTTTGTATTGTCCATGAGGGCATCCAGCATTGTGTTCATGCATCTCGCAACCTCAATATGGAGCGTATGGCGACCACGGTCGGCCCCATCACTGTTGAGGTGATTGAGCCTCTGCAGAAACTGGCCGTACGGGTGGCCGACAACGACTATG
>JAZFSW010000386.1:0-5191 GCA_036446375.1 Desulfobacterales bacterium
CCTGATCCCGAACATGTCGCCGACCTGGCGGTGTTTCTTGCTTCCCCGGCATCCGAACTGCTCACCGGTGAGCAGATTCCCATCAGGGGATGGTGCAAAATGGATCGCTTCTGGCAATAGCGTGGAGGGTCGTTCCCCCAATCAAAGCCAAAGGAGATCTGCCCACCCATGCTGTAGAGGAGTTAAGGGCAGAAAGGCCCGGCTGATTGGGGATTCCAGTTGACAATTCCCCTCAAACGAGTCATCATGACCATATCTATCTCAAAGGAGTGCGATCATGAATGAGGAAACCATCAATGTGGCGGAGGCCAAGAAACGCTTTTCTGAGCTCCTGGGCCGAGTCGCGTACGGGAATACGCGTATCCTCCTGACAAAAAGGGGGAAACCGATGGCACGTCTGATCCCTGTGGGGGGAAATGAGCGACATGTCGGCGATACCCGAGGGTGGCTCGACGATGATGACCCTTTCTTCGATGATATGAAACGCATTGTTGAGCGCCGATCGAAGCATATTCCGCGCATCTTGGAATAGAGCGATTCCCACTCTTACGAGAGAGTGATTTCACCACCGAATCGCGGAGAAACATTGACAGATGTATCTACTGGATACCAATATCCTGAGTGAGATTACTCGGATACGTCCAAATCTTCACTTCCAATCCCAGCTTCGCTCCAAAGCGCCGGAAGAGCTGTTTACTTCAGTTATTTGTGTAATGGAATTGCGGTACGGGAGCAGACTTCGAGATGATTTCGCGGAGTTTTGGCAGAGACTGGAAGAGGAGATTGTCTCAAAGGTTAGTGTTCTACCCATCGGGGAAGCAGAGGCGGTCATTGCCGGTGATATCCTATCCACACTGAAAACAACCGGAACCATGGTTAGTGGCGAGGATATACTCATTGCCGCTTCAGCAAAAGCAAACAAGCTCACAATGGTAACAGCAAATACGCGTCGTTTTTCAAGAATCAGCGGTCTGGTTGTAGAGAACTGGCTTGATGCCGTCTAGGACCGCCGATAGGGCACAGAACTCAATCGCCTGCCGCGCGCCTTTCCTCCAATGTCGTTAGTATTTCCTGATGTCGCTTTTCATTCAATCGGTACAGGCCCATGAACAAAACACCGATGAAGAGGATGATGAAGTATAGCGGCCCGCTCATGAACAGGAGTCCATCAAGTACATCCGGAGCCACTTGACCCACCTCAGCGTTTTCCGGAAAATCAATGAATTCAAGCCCGAAGCCGCCGATCAGGCCACCCAGACCGGCCGTGGCCTTGATGGCGAATGTTCGGATCGAGAAGACGAGACCCTCCGCTCGATTCCCGGTTCTGTATTCGTGGTCGTCCGTGATGTCCACGAGTTGAGAATCTACCACGATGGCCATGACCGGCATAATCAAGCTGCTTATGAACAAAGGCGTAAAGAGCATCCACAGCAGATACGGATAGTCATTGTCCGGGAACCAGCCGATCATCCGCAGCGCGTGGGGCCATGCGGTCGCGATTCCTGCAACCAGGGCTATCATGATTACGGTCTTCTTCTTATCAAGCCAACGCGTCATAAAGGCTGCCAAGGGCAATGCGGTAAAGATCCCCGGGAGCTTGACAAATCCGGCAATGACCAGCTGCTCGGTCGAAAGCTCATAGGCATAGATGTAGGTGTAGGTGGTTACCGTGTAGAAGATGCCGGTACCGGCGGCAATGGTCAGCCAGCTCACACAGACAGAAATATAGGAGGGATTGCGCAGCAACTCGAGCAGATCCCCGAAATACCTACGGACATTCATGGGGGTGCGATTAATCCGATGCAGATAGGGGATCTGATCTCGCGTTCCGAATGTACAGATCAGGATGGCACCGATGATGATCGGCACACCGATCATTGCCAGTGTCGGATAGCGTCCTGGATCAAGCAGCCCATTGCTGTATTCCGGGGTCGATGGGAATAGCACCCAAAACACAAACATGCCCATCACCACCGTTGCGCCGGTACCGATTACTGTATTGTACCCAAATACGGAGGTGCGTTCGTGATAGTCATCGGTAAATTCCGCACCCAGGGCATCATGGGGTATATTGTAGAATGTCTGGGCGAGACGCATGATCACCATACTCGTGATAAACCAGGCGAGCAGACCGGTGCCGGATAGACCATCCATGGGTTGATAGAGAAAATAGTAGGATATCCCCAGAGGGAACGCCGAAACCAACATGAAGGGATGGCGTCTGCCCCATTTGCTGTCAAAACGGTCCGACAGCCCGCCCACCAGGGGATCTGAAATGCCATCCACAATGCTGGCAACCAGAAAGGCGACACCACAGAGCGTCGGCGACAGTCCCAGGATCTGATTGTAGAACAACATGGTCGTCATTGCTGCCGCGCCCAGCATTGCCTCCTGAAAGGCGCCCGAGGAAAAGGCCAGTTTCGTGCGGAGGGGGATCTTGCGTTTTCGAGAGGGGGGTGTGCTTCCACCTGTCGATTCATCTGCGGGTGTCATGTCTGCTTTATCCACTTAAGCGCTCTCCTTCAATCCCCGTGTTGCCAGGATGGGGTCATTTAGCCGGACATACCCGGACGGTCTGGGTTGCGGTTCGGCCTTCTTCACAGACAAGAGCGACGGCGCCGCCGGTGAGGGGGCGGTCGGTATCGTCTACCTCGAAGACGATCTTGTCGTTAATCCGGGCTTGCAGATGCGTACCGACCACTTGCAGGCAAAGCTCATGGGTCTCGTCAAAGGACCAGTCAAAGTCGGCCTCGGCCAGAACCGTATTGCCGTCCAGCGCCTTGACGAGACGGACCTTGTTTGCGTGACACAACAGCAATGCGTAGTAGCGGCGCATGCCTTGCACCCTGGCGGCAATCCCGGCAGAGGCCACCATATGCGGCGTTACGTCCGCGCTGACGCGATAGTTCGTCCATTCCCGCGTGCCCTGCATCAAGAGACCTGTTCCCTCATTGTGTATCAGTCTGTAGGGTTCGGCATACCAAGCGCCGATCTCATCCATGCCATCTACCCACGCCCGCTGCCACATCGTGCCGCGGTGAGTTGGACGGGTCAGTGTTACGTCCGGCGCGCCGTCCCAGGTCACATAGTCCAGGTAGACCGTTCCATCCACCCGATGCTGGCTGCCGATTTCTACTCCGATTTGTGCGATGGGGGCACCGCCCATATCCTCAATGCGCCATTCGAAGGTGTGGGTGTCGCCCGGTTTCATGACTCTCACCGGTCCGTACGTTCGCTCCAGTTCGTCTTCGGCACCGTAGGCACTCAGGTAAAGGCGGCAGACCACATCCAGGGCATTGCCCTTGTCGGCTGTCACCCCGGCGCGCACGGTCTGGCCCGGGTAGAGTGTGGGTGAGGCCAAGAGGCCGTATCCTTTCCTATTGATCGTATCGAGAGGGAGGAAGGTGTTGGTTGCTACACGGGCTGGCTGGCCGGGGCCGACATGGTGATAGCGCAGGGCCAGGCTGCGTTTCCCCTGCTTGCTGTGCCCTACAACGTTTTCTATCTCGCCGATGGTGCTGCTGCTTTCCGCTTGAAAGCCCTGCACTGCTCCGGGCAGTTCGAAATGGAAGCGGGCGTTATCTTTCGGGACCAGGGGATCCTCGCCGGCCAGCCCCCGGCCCATATTCACGATATGGTAGGTCTCGGTCACAGCATCGGTAAGGGCTCGACCCCCATCGGCCGTGGGCAGGTAGATTCTGTCTGCTACCGGGCCCCGCCAGTCCGGTCCGCTGTCCAGCCCGTCCAGCCCAAGCTTAATGCCCATCAGACAACCTATGTTGCCTGAGTTGCAGTCGGTGTCCCAGCCACAGGTGTTAACAATCATCAATGTTTTCTGAAAATTGTCCTCACCCCAGAGCAGGCTGAGGATCATCAGACCATGATTGGGTACCATATGGCAGTTGCCGCCATACTTGTCATAGCCATAGTTGGCGGCAAGGAGGGTAAAGGCCTTTCGCCAATCCGGCTCCTGGGAGCGCCACTTTCGGATATCCGCAATCATGCGGGCGATGACCGAATCTTTCGGGATGAAAGAAAGACCGACATCTATCAGCGTGTTGATGTCTGACTCGATAAAAGCCTGTGCCTCCATTGCTGCCAGCACCTGTGCCCCGTAGATCGCTTCGCCGTCGTGGCTCACGCTGCCGGCCCGGCGGGCCAGGTCGGCGGCCCGTTCCGGGTCACCGGGGGCTACCATCGCCCAGCCGTCGATGAATATCTGTGCACCGATCTGCTCGGCCACTACCTTGCTGTTCAGTTCTATCGAGCCGCTGTGGGGTGCCTCGATACCACTTTTTAAACGCAGGTAGGCGGTGTGTTCTGTCGAGTTTCCCAGACCACCCCACCAGAGAATGGTTCGTTTCTCGATGAGGTAATTCATCCATGTCCGTCCGATTTGGGCCGGGGTCAGGTCAGGTGTGTTGTCATAGTCGGCCAGGGCGCGCACGAAAGTGAATGTACCGGTGATGTCGTCGTCGGTCACGATTAGCGGCACACCCACTTTGTCATGGACGTAATACCAGATTTCGCCCAGCTTTTCGCTGATTCTCTCGAAAGACCAACCCTCGAAAGGTCTCCCCAGATAAACTCCGATGATTTTACCCAGAACTCCGGCATATACACGTTCTACATAATCCTGTGGAATAGACATCTTGCCTCCTTACCAGTTGCGGTCACTATTAGGTTATCGCTCGGAAGACCGTAGCGTATCTGCGGGAACACTTCCTCCCGCTGAGTATTGTGTTACCCTCAACGTTGCATAAAATCGCCTGGGAATTGTGTGAAATGCTTCGCATTTCAATATGATATGGTACAGTTGTGATGTTCCACAGGAATTCACCCCCTATGAATTCCAGATCATGCATCGATTCTGCTGCAAACCCATTGTGTTCGCGCCTTTCCTGGAGGTCAAGGTGAATTCCAATGCAACATCAGGGTTACCTGACATAAATGGGTCCATCATACAATATATGATATATGGCACAAGTGAAATATCGATACATGGTATTCTTGATTCTATCGTTACAAACCACGTCCTCTGGGCGTGGTTATGTGCCCTTGGCTCTGCCAGATCCGGATGGTCAGGAGAGTTCCAAGTGAGCTAAAGTGACTAAAGTGAGCTAAAGTTGAGGATTGCGCTTTCAGCGCAGAGCATTTGTATGATTTGAGACCTTTGAAAAACAGCGCATTT
>JAZFSW010000387.1:0-4974 GCA_036446375.1 Desulfobacterales bacterium
CCTCACGGTGATACCCGGACTTTTCATATCCACAATGACGATGCTGAGACCATGGTGCTTTTTCTCGACATTCTGGTTTGTTCTGCAGGCCAGCCAGAGCCATCGGGCACGGTGAGCCGCGCTGGTCCAGACCTTCTGGCCATTGACGATATAGTCGTCTCCTTTCCTTTCCGCACGGGTTTGAAGACTGGCCAGATCGCTGCCCGAATCCGGTTCGCTGTAGCCGGTGCACCAGACGCCGTCCGGATCGCCTGCGGCAATCAGCGGAAGGTACTTCTTTTTTTGCGCATCGGTTCCCAGCAGCATGAGGGTGGGACCAACCCAGACCGTGCCGCTCACACCCATCTTGATGCCGGGAATCCCCCAGTAGCCGGATTCTTCCCCGAATATCAGTTTTTCCATGGGAGAGGCGGCCAAACCACCATACTCCCGTGGCCAGGAGAGGGTGAGCCATTTCTTTTCGGCAAGCTTTCTGGAAATAGACATGGCAAAGGCCCATGATTCATCGTCATGTTCTTCGGCATACATATGCTCGAAACGATTCGCCGGTATATTCTCTTTCACAAATTCCCGGATCTCTTTTCGGAAACGGTTCTCTTTTTCGCTGAATTGAAAATCCATTATCATTCCTCAAAATAACCGATGGGTCCTACTGCCATCGGAAGGGTGTGCCCTGTCCGGTGTCCTCAGCACGTTGGCGTCTCCTGTATGAACCTACATCCGAGAAACAGGTTTGCGCCCGTTCGGTTTGAAAAGAGCCAGGTGTCAGTGTTCAGGTGCCAGGCCAACCCCTGCTTGGGCTA
This sequence comes from Desulfobacterales bacterium, assembly GCA_036446375.1. Taxonomy (GTDB): domain Bacteria; phylum Desulfobacterota; class Desulfobacteria; order Desulfobacterales; family JAZFSW01; genus JAZFSW01. The sequence goes on from JAZFSW010000387.1 coordinate 804, forward strand.
AGCCCCCTGGAGCTCTCTGCTGACACCTGACACCTGACACCAGAGACCTGAAACCACCTTTACTTGCATCGCCTCTCCTACAATCAGAATGGCCGCAGGCCATACCTGTGGCGGCGTCCATATGGGCAACACCAGACCTATAGCATAATTCTCAGACACGATCTACCGGTCGGCACCTCAAAGTGTGATTTCCTGCCTATCGGTTGCGGCCGGAGGAGGGGTGACCCCGTTGATTCTTTTGCCTTGCATTAACGAATCTTTTCTGATTATCTGCTAAACAGATCATTAACAGAGTCCACCTTTATTAACCCCAAATCATTAACGAAAGGGAATGCCTATGTCAGAAGAAGCCACCACCCCAAAGCCATTGCCCGTTGTTCCTTTCTTGAAACTGCCCGATGGGGGCACCCCTTATCTTGAGGGACAGAAATGCAAGGAATGTGATGCGATTTTCATCGGTACTCGCTCGGTATGCTCGAAATGCGGCACAAGAGGCGCCATCGAAACCATCAAGCTGTCCAACAAGGGGAAACTCTACAATTACTGTATCGTCTTTCGTTCATTTCCGGGAATCGATGTGCCATATATCTCGGCGATTGTCGATCTTGAAGGCGGGGGTACGGTAAAGGGTTGCCTGATCAACGTCGATCCGGACCCGGAAAAGATTGCATTCGATATGCCTGTTGACGTGGTCTACCAGGATGCCCTGGGACGAAAAGACCGGGACGGCAACAGCTACATCAGTTATTTCTTTCAACCCGCAGCATAGAGGGAGACTATTATGAGTGATGCATATATAATCGGAGTCGATATGATTAAGTTCGGACGCTTCCCTGAAAGAAGTGTCCCCGACTTGGGAGCAGAAGCCGCCCTAATGGCCCTTGACGATGCCGGGCTGAAAATTCAAGACATGGAAATGCTTGCCTGCGGCAACCTGGGGCAGGCCAGCGGCATGGTCGGTCAGCGCATCCTCGGTCTGATCGGACAAACTGGCATAGCGGTCGTTAACACTGCCAATGCCTGTGCAACGGGAGCTACCGCCTTTCGTGAAGCGTGGATGGCTGTCAAGGCCGGTGTATGCGATGTGGCGCTTGCCGTCGGTGTCGAGCAGATGGGCAGGGGATTGCTTGGTGGGGCCGGTGGCGGGGCGGGCATATCGCCGGAAGGGCTGTTGGGATCGGGAACGATGCCCGCGGTTTTTGCCGAAGCCGGGATGGAACATACCCGAAAACACGGTACAACCTTTGAGCAGTTTGCCAAAGTTTCGGTGAAAAATCACCACCATTCCACCATGAATCCCAAGGCGATGTATCAGATCGAAACCCCCCTTGAAACCGTGATGGAAGCCGAGATGATCTCTTATCCCAACACCAAACTGATGTGCTCGGTGAATGTGGATGGGGCGGCCGCAGCAGTAATCGTATCGGAGAAAAAGGCCAGGGAGCTGGGTATGAAACGCGCCGTTCGTATCCGCGCTTCTGTTCTCACCAGTGACCCGTATTCCGAAAGAAATCTTACCATGCCCGATGTCAATTCCGTTACCCGTATCGCCGCAAAACAGGCCTATGAAATGGCCGGTATCGGTCCGGATGACCTCGATCTAATTGAGCTGCACGACTGCTTTGCAACGGCAGAACTCCTGCACTATGAAAACCTTGGTATCTGTGCCGATGGTGAGCCGGGACGTCTGATTGATGAGGGCGAGACCTCTCTTGGGGGCCGAATCCCGGTCAATGTATCCGGAGGATTGTTATCCAAGGGCCATCCCCTGGGGGCTACAGGGATTGCCAATATGTATGAGGTCAGCACCCACCTTCGCGGTGAAGCCGGAGACCGCCAAGTTGAAGGGGCGAGAATCGGAATGACCCATGTGATCGGTCTGGGAAGTGCCTGTGCCCTGCATGTGCTCGAAAAAGCAGGCTAGAACACAAATCCATCAGCAGGGGCGGTGCGAATTGCATCGCCCCTGCTGTTTATTCCAAGGCGAAAGGAGGCAACATGCCAATCGATCTTGAAAAAGCGATGGGCGCGAAGATCACGTCGACTGAAGGTAGCTGGTCTCGGGATGATGTCATTCTCTATCACCTGGGTATCGGTGCGGGGATGGGTAAGCCGACCGATTTGAAGGAACTGGAATACACCTATGAAAGATACCTCAAGACGCTTCCGAGCTTTGGTGTTGTTCCGGTATTCGACGCAATCGGTGCATTAGGCACCATACCGGGTATCGATATCAACTTTGCACTCGTGCTGCATGGTGAACAGGAAATCCAAATCCATAGACCGATCCCGGTTGAGGCCGAAATCGAGAGTACGGGACATGTGGCCGGTATCTACGACAAGGGCAAAGCGGCTCTTCTGGTCGTCGAAGTCGACACCAGCGAAAAGGGTGGCGATAAGCTCTTTACCAACCGCTTTTCCATCTTCGCCCGTGGTGAAGGGGGCTTTGGGGGAGAGAGTGGACCCAAGGCGGGAAATACCCCACCGGACCGGGAACCGGATCACGTGGCAGAATCGAAAACGGTGTCCCATCAGGCGCTGCTCTATCGTCTTTCCGGGGACAAGAATCCCCTTCACATCGATCCTGAATTTGCAGGGATGGGCGGGTTCGACACCCCCATTCTCCACGGCCTATGTTCCTACGGGATTGTCTGCAAGGCGGTTGTCGATACGCTTCTCGATGGGGACGTAACCCGGGTCGCCAGCTATGGTGCGCGCTTTTCCGGGGTTGTCTTTCCCGGAGAAACCATTGTGACGAAGATGTGGAAGGAAGAAGGAAAGATCCTAGTCGCAGCAGAAAGCAAGGAACGGGGAACACCGGTCATCGGCAATTGTGCGATGACGCTGAATTGAAATAGGCAGAAAAGGTGTCAGCGCTTGGGCCTGTTGAGTTCGTAGATCAACCGCAGGCCTTTTAACGTGAGTTGCTGGTCGACAGTATCGATCACATCGGTCTCCGGTGTGACAACATCTGCAAGACCGCCGGTGGCAATTACCTTGAACGTGTCACTTGGATTCGAATCGAGCATGGCTTTTTTCAGACGCTTCACCAGCCCTTCTACCAGACCGGCATAACCCAGAACCAGACCGGACTGAAGGGTTTCAACCGTGTTTGTGCCGATGGGTTTCGGTGGTGAGACCATTTCAACCTGGTAGAGCTGTGCGGCGTTACGGGTTAACGATTCGAGTGCCCCGACCATTCCCGGGGCAATCGCGCCACCGAGGTATTCCCCGGCGGCCGATACACAGTCAAAGACCGTGGCCGTGCCAAAGGCGATGGCAATCGCCGGTCCACCATAGAGCTCGTGGGTTGCATAGGCGTTGGCAATACGGTCGCCACCGACCTCGGATGGATTGTCAACGACTAGTTTCACACCTGTCTTGATCTGCGGCGATACGATGATGGGATCCACATTGAGATATTGTTGGGCGAGCTGGCGGAAAACAGATCTCAAGGGAGGAACCACACACGAGATAGAAACCCCTGAAATATCCTTGACCGCTGTACCCCGTGCCTCAAAGAGGCTCAACAGGAGCATGGCGTATTCATCGGTGAGCTTGTGTCGTTCCGTGGCAAACCGCCAATCGTCGACCAGTTTGTCTCCTTGAAACACACCGGCCTTAATCGTCGTATTGCTGATATCGATCGCCAGGAGCATTTTCTCTTCTTCTCCGTTTACGGTTTCTTCGGCCTATTCCAGAACCCGGTTGGGATTCTGGAATAGGCTTCTTAATAGTGGTCTGCACTGATTCCTGCAACGGGGTGTTGCTTAGCAGATATGCCCCTCTTTATCAACTGCCAATCTTTTGTATTCTGTCGATACGCCCTTGAGTCAAAAATCGACCTCCTCAACAAGATAACTATCATCCAGGCCCAGATTCTCCTCTTCGATGTTCTCAATCATCGTTTCAAACAGCTCTCTATAGTTTTCATCATAGATATCCATCTGTGGCCCGTCTATGGAATCGACGACCTCGCACAAAAGATGGTCCAGATCCTCCCTGTAGAGTTGAAGCTCGTAACTGGCGTCCGGACAGCTTCCGACACGATCCCAGAGCACCAACTCATCCTCAATGACAAAAAGCCTGTTTCGGATGTCTATACAATCCGCATCCTCTGCGTATTCAATGAACGGCTCTATATCAAGATCCTCATCGATGAGGACTAAAT
>JAZFSW010000388.1:0-8065 GCA_036446375.1 Desulfobacterales bacterium
AATTGCCACAAAGGCACGTCTGCGCCAAAGCACCCGAGACACAAAGAGTGACGCTTTACTATGCCTTAACTTCGTGTCTTGGTGCTTTTACGCAGTGGTGTCTTAGTGGCGGGACCATCTCTTCACACTTGAAGTTGATTATTCCTTTGGTTTTTCTATCAGTTCAATCATCAATCCCCGGGCTGATTTGGGGTGGATGAATGGCGCGGCACCGGCTGCGCGGGATTCAGGATCGGCATTGATCAGCGGAACGCCCTTGGCCTCAAGATCTTTCACCGCCGCATCTACATCCTCGACCTCCATGGCCGTCATGTAAACACCTTCACCCCTTTTCGCGAGAAACTTAGCCACCGGTCCCTCTCCGGGTACCAGCGGTTCGATGAACTCTATCACCGCATCCCCCACCGCCACGAACCCATTCTTTATGCCCAGGTCAGGTTCGGGCCCGATGTCGTATGCCTCTACGCCGAAATTGTCCTTATAGTCTTTGGCGGCTGCCTCAACATCATTTACCGCCAGATGGATCGCGCGAATCTTAGTGAACATGTTGCCCCCTCACGTTTAAGTTGTTATGCCAAAAAATACCTTGGAATCTCCGCTTTCGCTTATGCGTCCAGCAAGAGAATGCCTCGCTTTTCATATCTGTGCAAATCTGTGTTTATCTGTGTCCCAATATGAGCCGTTTAGATCTTTCGGGCCAGTTCGTTAGCGCTGATGATCGCTTTCTTGATATCTCCGGCAGCGCTACAGTCACCGATCTTATGCACTTCCGGTCCCTTGCCCTCAAGAGCCTCAAACATCCCGTCGTTCTTCTCGCGACCCCTTGAGATGATCATCGTATCATAAGCCAGCGTTTTTTCCCGACCCTGACGATCGGTAATCGTCACGCTGCTCGTACCGATCTCCTTGACCTTCATATTGCAGTAGACCTGCGTATTGGTAGCCCTTTGAGCCGGCGGATTCGCCCTGACCGCATTCACATCGACAAGTTTCCGGGTAATCCACCATCTTCGGCCCATGGGGGCATGGCTGGCCATGGACTTTTCGCCGGCCTCTCCGATGAGGATAACGTCCTTGCCCTCCTGATCCAAGGATACAGCCAGTTCCGCCCCATACATCAGCCCCCATATCACCACGCGTTGACCGATGGCGCTCCGCCGCTTCAGTGCCTGAATATGATCGATCACACCGGGAAGATCTTCGGCTTCCTTGGGCAGTTTCAGGGATGCACCGGTTGCCATGATGACGGCATCCGGCTTCAATGCATCGACATCATCGGGTCCGGCCTCCTTGCACACCCGAACATCGATACCGAGTTTCTGCATCTGAACACCCAGGTAATCCACGATGCCTCTAAACTCAACAGTAAGGGGATCCAACGCAAGAGCGGCCACCGTCCCTCCGAGTTCGGGACTCTTTTCCATCAGGGTCACGGTATGCCCCCGAAGGGCACAGATCCTGGCGGCTTCCATGCCCGCCACACCACCACCGATGATGAGGATCTTCTTCGAAGTCTCTGCAGGGGTAAGGGGAATGGCATCCGATGAGATATCGTAGTTGATCGGGCACGGCCCGCATCCGTCAAGGCAGCCGATGCAATGGCGAATCTCATCGGTTCTCCCGTCATAATATTTATTGACCGTGTCCGGATCTGCGGTCAACTGCCGGCCCAGATAGATGATATCGGCCTTGTCTTCGGCAAGAAACTTTTCGGCCATATCCATATCAACGATCCGGCCAACACCGATTACCGGCTTGTCTGTCACCTTCTTCACCGCTTCGGCATGGTGGATGAAGCATCCCCGTGGATAGTATAGCGGTATGGTAATACCCTCGGGACTGTGCATGATCGATCCCTGGGAGATATCGAAGCAATCCACACCGGCAGCTTCCAAAGCAGGAACGCTGTATTTGCAGGTATCTTCCAGGGTGATACCGTCTTCGCCCAATAATTCATCCGCACTGAGCCTGACAATCACGGGGTAATCAGGACCCACCGCTTCCCGCATCACTTTGATGGTACTGGTGGCAAATCGGAGCCGGTTTTCCCAACTCCCGCCATATTCATCATCCCGGTGATTGTAGAAAGGAGAGATTGAGGAGCAACCCAGCGTGGCCCCCCCGTGGGCACAATGCAACTCAATGGCATCGATCCCGGATTCCTTCACCAACGCTGCCGCCGGGCCAAAGGAATCCCGCATCTGTTCGATCTGCTCCTTCGTATAGGCATTGATCTCGGTAACATCGGGTCCGAAGCCGATCCACCCGAACAGGTATTCAAAAACCGTCGGCTTGTGATTCAACTCATTGGGAAAGGGAGGGGCAGAGGGTCCCAAGCCACCCAGAGGACCACCCATCACCGTCTGGACGGCGATTTTGCAGCCGTGTGCATGACAGGCATCTGCTATTCTGGTGAGACCTTCCTTAATCCCCGGAAGAGCAAGCAACGGCGGAGCCAACGCGCCCGTCATGATGAATCCCGCACCACCCCTTGCTCTTGCGGCGAACCATTCGACCGTATTGTCCGTTATCTTGCCTGTCATCATCACGTCCGGCATATTCAACATCGGCGCAAACCCGATCCTGTTCTTCAATTCCATGCCGTTTACCACTATCGGCTCAAATACCCTTTTTCCCATGTTATACCTCCCAATTGCTGTTGACGGTTATATGCGTTGAGGAGAAACCTCCAGGTAAGACGATATGTCTCTCCCTATCAGAAGCGTCTGGACCTGTCAAAGGTCATATGGCGGATCCGCAATTAAAAACCGGTAGATCCACCTCTCCCAAAGGCGCGCTCCAGATCACCGGGATCGACGATAAAAAACATTGAGGTTTTTGGGTCCGTATGCCATCTAGATAACAGAGAACATCTCTGTGCTTTCGCACAGTATCATACCTGATTCCTGCAAAGGCAACATGATCCATCTACGCTCCATCGACCTTAAAACAAGATCCCTGCCAAAAGGGTTTCCTTTCGACCTGCCCCTGGTCAGATCGTTTGAGGAGCTGATCTTCGATTCACCTGTCACATTCTTTGTCGGTGAAAATGGATCGGGGAAATCCACGATTCTTGAGGCCATGGCTTGCGGTATCGGCTCCCCCACTATCGGCGGCAAAAGCGTTGACCAGGACCCCACCCTCGAAAGCGGAAGGGAATTATCCAGAAACATCCGATATGTATGGAACAAGAGAACACACAAGGGATTTTTCTTGAGAGCGGAAGATTTCTTCAATTTTACCCGGAGAATGGTTAAAACCAGGGAAGAGCTGGAGGAACTTTCAGCGGCTTTCGATGGTGAACTCAGCGGATATGGGCTTCAGCTTGCCAAAGGGGCGGCTGAAAGCCAGCGGGCAGCCATTGTCGATCGGTATGGTGAAAACCTCGACGCCAATTCCCATGGTGAGAGCTTCCTAAAGCTGTTTCGACAGAGGTTCGTTCCCGGCGGACTATACCTGCTTGATGAACCGGAAGCACCTCTTTCTCCTCTGCGACTGTTGTCTCTGATATCCCTGCTCAAGATGATGGTGGATGAAAAAGCCGCCCAATTCATCATCGCCACCCATTCTCCGATACTCATGAGCTTCCCAGATGCGGCCATCTTCAGCTTCGATAAGGTTCCGATCGAGCAAATACCCTATGAGGACGTTGAGCATGTTTCCCTGACCAAAGATTTCCTGAATAACCCAGAGTCATTCTTGAGACATCTCTAGCAACCAATGGTATGATGCAACCCACGATCACCAGAGCTGTGCGACCCCACAAAAGCCGGCGGAAGAACAAATATCTCGGATCCGCCCTGGCAGTCCTATGCGCCGGCATTATGCTGGTATCCGGATGCAATGGGGTAAGAAGGCAACCGATTGTACCCCAACCAACCGCGCCTCTAGAAATTGATGGGTCCCTGGAGTTCCTTGATCAGGATGAGAAACTGCTCGCATCGATCAGCATTGAGATCGCTGAGACCATCGGTGCACGAATGATGGGCTTGATGGACCGACACAGCCTGCATCCCATGCACGGCATGCTCTTCATATTTGACACCTCTGAGCTCAAAGGCTTCTGGATGCACCGGACCTATATTCCCCTCGACATTATCTTTGTAGATGCTGATAAACAGATCGTGAATATCGCTGAGAATACCACACCCCATTCGAGAGAGGCCATCAACTCAGGGGAGCCGGTCCTGTATGTCGTCGAAGTAAACGCCGGCTTTGTGAAGCGTTTCAATATCAGTGATCGTTCCCGGATTCAGTGGAAACGGGAATAGATGGCGTATGGGCTAGAACACCATTGGGACATAGCCGTCTTTAATGGAATCGGCAATGATCGTACCGACATATTGAACGTCCATCCCCAACGCTTCGATCGCGTCCGAATTACCGTCACGATCGGAAATAAACTTACAGACAATCGGCTTTTCCGCTTCTGCAATCTGTTGAGCCATGTCCTTTACCCGATCATCTTCCAAGAGAAGTTTCTGGGCAGGACCAAAAAAAATGACCTTCGCATCCTCCATCCATCCAAAACGCAGGCAATTGGTTGCCCACATCAGCCCGGTCAGTGCTTTTTCAACTTCGCCGGTAGAAATAATCACCAGTGCTTTCTCGCTCATCGTCTTCCTCCAAAATGAATAGTGAGGGTTACGGAACTCTCGTGGGTTCTAATCACCTTACGATCATCCCTGGCAGCATTCAAGAAAAAAGAATGGGGTTGAGGAATAGGGTGATTGGTCAACGGTTGCGGTGAGAGCCCGCCATCTGCTTCGCCTACAAATGAGGCGGGCGAGGCGGCTCGTTTCGGCTTTGTTGAACAGGTAACGGCCAATAGCAACGCACCGATAGACGATTCCCGAAAGGAGCAGCGTAACCGATTGACGAAAGACGTTGGCTCCCGATCCCCGATCTCCCTTGACACCTGGGACGCTTTCCTCATATATTTCGGCCGTAAAGATCAAAGCTCCCCACCGCAGAATAGACACATATGAAACAGAATGAGGATCCTACAATGCCCGAACCGAATCTACCCCTCTCTCGCTTTAAGGTACTGGATCTAACCATAGCCCGTGCGGGTCCCACAGCGACACGCTCTCTGTCGGACTGGGGCGCAGATGTCATTAAGATTGAACCGCCCCCATCTTCTGAAGCCAGTGCCAATAGTATCCTCGGCGCGCGAAATAACCCGGACTTCCAGAATCTGCATCGGAATAAGCGAAGCCTCGTCCTGAATCTGAAATCGGATGAAGGCAAAGCGATCTTCTTCAGGCTCTGTGAAACGGCAGATGTCATTGTGGAAAACTTTCGTACCGAAGTTAAATACCGCCTCGGTATCGATTATGAAGCCGTGAAGCAGATAAACCCGGGAATCGTCTATGGCAGCATCTCAGGCTTTGGGCAGGATGGTCCCTACGGCAAACGCCCCGGTGTCGACCAGATAGCACAGGGCATGAGCGGCCTGATGTCAATTACCGGCGAGCAGGGACGCGGCCCCATGCGTGTGGGTATTGCCATCAGTGATTCGTCTGCGGGAATCTTGCTGGCCAATGGCATATTGATTGCCCTTCTCGATCGGGAAGTCACCGGCAAGGGACGATGGGTCCACACCTCATTACTAGAATCCATGATCTCCATGATGGATTTTCAGGCGGCTCGCTGGACAGTGGCAAAAGACATCCCCCTACAGGCAGGAAACGATCACCCAACCGCGGCTCCCATGGGGGTATACGAAGCCGCCGATGGCCCTGTCAATATTGCCGCCAGCTCCGGCAAGATGTTTCGCAGTTTCTGTAAAGCCCTCAACGCACCACAACTGTTGGAGAATCCCGATTACGCCTCCATCGGGAAACGTTCTCTCAATCGAAAGGCACTGACGCGGGATATCAATCGGGTCACCTGCCGGCTGTCACAGGCTGAACTGGTTGAGAAGCTAAATGATGCGGGGTGCCCCTGTGGTCCCATTAACAGCGTCGATCAGGCTTTTTCGGATCCACAGGTCCAGCATCTGGAAATCTCAAAACCGGTGGATCATCCGACGTTGGGTCAGATTGGTTTGATCCGCATGCCGATCAACATGCCGGATATCCCGGGCGCACATGACATCCGGCGACACGCACCGGACCTGGGTGAAGATAGCGATGAGATACTGGCTGCCCATGGGTATAGCGCAGAGGACATTGCACGGCTGAGGAGTGAAGGGGTGATCTGATTTGAGAAGTGTTCAGGGTTCAGTGTTCAGGTGTCAGGATAGAGCTTCAAGGGACATAACCGGGCTGAAGGCTGAGCACTGATCGAAGAACGTGATCGGTATAACCAAGAAGAAAGGCCATGCTGGTTCTACCACGGATTCTCACGGAGTTTCACTGAAACGAAAAAGGGAGAGTCCAGGCTAATCCTTTGCTGTTTCCGTGGCCCATTCCGTGCCTTTTCCGTGGTGAGAAAACACAGGAAGACCCGTACAGGATTCAGATAATACAAGATTGGAGGCTAGAGATGGAATTAGAAACGGACAAGATGATACCCGAGAAAGAAAACGGCATCGGCTGGATTACATTTAACAATCCGGCTCGCAGGAATGCCGTATCTCTGGAAATGTGGAAGGCGCTCGGGTTGATCCTCACCGACTATCAGCAAGACAATGATGTTCGGGTGGTCGTGTTGAAGGGTGCCGGGGACAAAGCGTTCGTGTCCGGAGCCGACATCTCGGAATTCGATAAGAAGCGAAATTCTGCCGAATCAAAAGATGACTATGGGAAGCAAGCGGCTTTCGGCAGTCGGATGCTCTATACATTGGACAAACCGCTCATCGCCATGATCCAGGGATACTGTCTCGGTGGCGGAATGGCAGTGGCACTGAACGCGGACGTTCGTATTGCTACCCCGGATTCCCAGTTCGGCATCCCTGCGGCAAAATTGGGATTGGGATACGATTATGGCGGCGTCAAAGCCCTGTGCGATCTGGTGGGACCATCATCTGCAAGCGATATCCTGTTTTCCGCACGGTTTCTCAAGGCCGATGAAGCCCTGCGTATCGGACTGATCAACCGTGTGGTCCCTCGCGACGATCTTGATTCCACGGTACGAGAATACGTCGGCATGATCGCAGGCAATGCGCCCTTAACGGTGAAAGCGGCAAAGGCAGCGATAAAAGAAGCCTACAAAGAAGCCAACAAGAGGGATCTGGCAAAGGTCAGTGAAATGGTTAATGCATGCTTCAACAGCAAGGATTATGCGGAAGGTCGAAAAGCCTTTATGGAAAAACGCAGACCTGAATTTACAGGGGAATGATGGCGAATAGACCGAAAGAAATTGCCACGAAGACACGTCTGCGTCAAAGCACCCAGGACACGAAGAAGAGCGTCTGTACTTTCTCCAAATATTTTCCACCTTTGTGTCTTGGTGCCTTTGTGGCAGAATTTTTCTGAAAGGAGGCAACTGAAATGGCGAAGGATCCAGGAATCGGTAGCAAGATAACAGCCACCATCACCGGTGTTAAAGGCAATTGCAGCGCCGGTCACAAAGAGGGGGAAACATTTGAGATCAGCTGCCATAATACCGGTGGACTATGCGGCTGGTTTTACCACGATATCTTCCCCAGCCTCTCCACCCTCCAATTCGGCGGCCGCCTTCCCTGGTGGCAGAGCGATACGATCCAGCTGCAATGTCCGGACAGTCTCAATCTTGTCACCATGGAACTAGAGAGCGTCAAACGCTGATGCGCCCGTAAAAAGTACCTTTTTCGGGCAATTGCGAATTTAGGAATTTGGCTATTGCGAATTATTTTAATAAGTTAGAAATTGGCGAGTAACTTCTCAATAGGCCTGGGCACACCACCTGGATGAGCGCTACGCTTCACTTCGTGTCCTGCCTGCGCAGGAATGACAGAAGAGAGATAATATTCCAATATCACAAGTCATTCCCGCGAAGGCGGGAATCCAGGAAAGTTTGATATCGTGGGGATTGCCAGAACTTACTGAGAAGCTACTTGGGGGATCTCTTCTGATAATAGGCCGCCAGCCGGTCATAGGCGGCGTTGTAGATCTGCATGATTTCTTTGGATGTCTCAAGC
>JAZFSW010000389.1:0-2361 GCA_036446375.1 Desulfobacterales bacterium
ATGTAGCCGCCAACCTGCAGATGGCGTCTCCGGAATACGAAGACCTGCCGACCACCGAGCTGGGCGTACCGATCTTTTCAAAGATGACGGAAGATCAGAAGAAGTCCTTTCTCAAGTTGTTGGCGATTGAGGTCTAAGCCCGCCACACCACTGAGCAACCACACCATACGGCCCAAATGCCCCGACAGAATCTCCGGGGCATTTGTAACTTTCCTGAAGGATTCTGTTTGCGAACGCAAGAACGTGACAGCGCCCTATGGGGACATGCTTACAGACTGGCAATTGAGAAACGCTTCGCGGAAGGGGAAGTCTTCCATGAACCGTGGATTACTCAAATATCCTGGTATTTTATCTCTCTTCATATTGATATCCTGCATGGTCTCCGTTGGCTCCCCGTCCCTTGCCGGTGAACCCCGTCATGGCATTTCCTATTTTGGAAACCTCAAGTATCCCAAAGATTTCCCGCGTTTCGACTATGCCAATCCCAACGCACCGAAGGGCGGGAAAGTCAGCTCCTTCATCGAGGGATCATTCAATAATCTGCATTCCTATGCATCCAAGGGTATTCCCGCCGGCTGGGTGGGTATTATCTATGATTCCCTCATGAAGACCTCACAGGATGAACTGTCTTCTGCCTACGGTCTTATGGCAGAAAGCGTTGAACTGGCCGACGACTACACATGGGTAGCCTTCAGGCTTCGGGATAATGCCTACTGGCACGATGGTGTCCCGGTCACCGTTGAGGATGTTCTCTGGACATTCAGAATGATCAAGACAGAGGCGTCGGTAGGGTTGAAAAGCGCCTACAAAGACGTGGTCCGTGTGGAGCAGACCGGGCCATGGTCCTTCAGGTTTCATTTCAGTGAGACGGCACCCAAGACCCGGCAGTTAGCCATGCATGTATCGGGATTCACCCCCCTCCCCAAACACTATTGGCAGAGCCGGAAGTTCAACGCCACCACGCTGGCCCCCCCCTTGGGCTCTGGTGCCTACCGGATCAAAGCGGTGGATCCGGGCCACAAGATGATCTATGAACGGGTCAAGAATTATTGGGGAAAGGACCTGAATGTCAATATCGGTCACTACAATTTCGACCGGATTGAGATCCTGTATTTCATGGACAAGAATATAGCGATTCAGGCTCAGAAGGCAGGGGTCTTTGACTACTACCGGGAGCAGAACGAAAAGGACTTTATCACCGCCTATGATTCTCCGGGCTACCGGAAGGGGCTCTTCAAGAAGGAAACCTACACGCTCAAGATGCCCTACGGGATGCACTGGGGCATCGTTCTGAACTCCCGGAAGGAGAAGCTCAGGGATATTCGGGTGAGGGAAGCGCTGACTCTGGTCTACAATTTCGAATGGTCGAACCGTGTGCTGCAACGCGGCACCGAGAAGCGAAATAACAGCTTCTTCATGGGATCAGACATGGCCGCCACGGGCCTGCCGTCAGAGGCAGAACTGGCACTGCTCGCACCCTTTCGGGATCAGATACCGGCCCGGGTGTTTACGCAGCCGGCAGGCGTACCGGAAAACGAGCCTTACGGCAGGAATCGTAACGCGCTGGTTGCGGCCGATGCGCTGCTTAAGGCAGCAGGATGGGTCGTCAGGGATTTCAGACGGGTCAACCGCAAGACCGGAAAACCGTTCAGCCTGGAGTTTCTTGTCTTTTCGACGGCAGACATACGCCAACTGACACCCTATGCCGATAATCTCAAACGCTTGGGGATCGCAACCAGACTCCGCCAGGTGGAAAGCAACCAGATAACCCACCAGATGCGTCATTTTGATTTCGAAGCCACCATCAGAAAATACTATTCGTTCAGGATTCCCCTCGCCTTTATGTTGCGGGGGTTCTTTCTCTCGGAAAATGCAGATAAACCGAATATGGAGAACTATGCCGGTATTAAGGATCCGGTTGTCGACTTTCTTGTGGAGAAGATCGTTGCCGCGGCCAGTGAAACAGAGTTAATGACTGCCGGTCGCGCATTGGATCGCGTCCTGCTCTGGAATTTTTACCTGATCCCCGGCAGCTTCCCCGGAGGGCGTCATATCGTATACTGGGATCGGTTCGGGCATCCAGACCTCAACCAGGGAATCAACTGGACCGGTTTCCCCTATCTGTGGTGGTTTGACAAGGAGAAGAGCGCCCGGGTGGATGCCGGAATTTCAGCAATGGGACAGGATGAGGAACAATAAAGGAAAGTAAAGCATCCTGGCCCAGAGGACCAGGCTTTGGTTTGCCCCTGATAGGGGCTTTTCCAATGGTGATTGTGGAGTGCCTAAAGTGAGCTGAAATGAGCTAAAGCGTTGCGTCGCTTCGCTCCACCAATCGAGACCTTTGAATTTCTCCTCACAGCA
>JAZFSW010000390.1:0-3791 GCA_036446375.1 Desulfobacterales bacterium
CAGAGCCGGGTGCACCCTTTTTTGCATCGGCGAATTAGCTTGTCAAACACTGCATGTCGATGGTTTCAAGTACCATTCTATATGATGGCCTGCGCTGTCTCTCTCAACACACACGACGGCGCCGTTTGTGAACTTGACCACACCGGCGTCTTCATCACCGGTCGTCAAGTAAGAAACGAGTTTCCCCATGTGCGGCAGATGTCCGACATACATGCTGTCATCCATTTCCAACAGCGCAGCGAATGCCTTAACGTCGTCCTTAGGTGCCATCCCTGATTGTTGGAATACGCTTCCATCGCCAAGCTGATCTGCAAAGATCTGAGCAGTTTCCTTTGCCCTCGTTTTGCCACTGTGACAGATACTTTTCACAGTGACCCCCACTTTTCGCAGATGGGCCGAGATGCATTCCACCTCCTCTCGTCCCTCTGCGGACAATGGGCGACCTGTGTTCTCTTCCTTCGTCAAGGCCAAACCGTGTTGCACAAAATACATAGCCATCTCGGATACACCTCCCTTACCATCCGCGATCGTAGAGTTCCTCTATTTCCGATATCGTGAGCCCACACATGCTCCCCCGTGGAAGCTCGGATGATAGTTCAGGCTCGAACTGTCTTGCACTGATAACCATTATGGCCACCCCTAAAGCGCTCTCGGGTTCTGCAAGGTAACGCCGGTGGTCTGGGTCCTATTCACGGTCAGATACGGTACCTATCCCTTCACATAAATGCCCTTCCCACCGCTCTTGATCTTGCCCTGTTTCTTGAGCTTGAAAAAGATATTCGACACTTTCTTCTTGTCATAGCCGGTCTTCTTCATGGCAGTGGCGGAATCAATCCCCTTCTTGAATCGCTTTACAATAGCCAGAACAGTATCCGCCGTGGTTACTCCCGCTTTCTTGGCAATAGTTTTCTTAGCGGCTGTCTTTTTGGTTGGTGGCTTTTTCGCTGGTATTTTGGGATGCTTCTTTACCATTTCTGCATATTGCTTCTGGAGTTTCTCAACCTTCACCACAAGCACTCTTGCCGTCTTCACCACCTCATCCAGATCCTTTTTGAAATTCTTCATGGTTTTCCTCCATCTAGAGGTTTCAATCCACACGGTCCTTCAATTCATCCTTCGGTACAAGATTGGCCGTCTGCGTCTCTGCATCATAGACAACGACCACAGTACCTCGTATCAATTGCCGCTTCACCATCTCCACGTTCTGCTCCAGCGTATTCTTGGTATAGCCTGTATCGGTGCCATCCCGTGTGACAAATTCCTCGATAAGACCATCCAGGGCTTCTGGACTCAATTCTCTATACGGGACTATCATTCTGGTTCCGGCTCATCCTCAAGCTCTCTGACTCTAGGGGGGCGTTCATGAAAAGTTGAAATGTTGGCATGATTATGCAAGGAACGGACAAGCTGAAGGGTTCGCTCTTATGATTTTCCCCAAAATAAGCCGATCCCCAGTAAAAGTGGGATCGGCTAATCCGTGGTAATTATTTGCTAGTGGCGGAGAGACAGGGATTCGAACCCTGGAAGGAAGTTTCCCCCCTTACTCGCTTAGCAGGCGAGCGCCTTCAGCCGACTCGGCCATCTCTCCGTTTTTCCGCGTGGCGGAGGGAGTAGGATTCGAACCCACGGAGCGTTAGCTCAACGGTTTTCAAGACCGCCGCCTTCAACCACTCGGCCATCCCTCCCGGTTACGGTTGGCAGACGCAATATCTACCACCAAACCGTTCCGGGGTCAATGTTTTCTTCGCTGAGCTGGCTGGAGAAGAGGGGCCGAGGGTAAGGAGAGCCTAGGATTCAAGGGGTCCAGGAGTCAAGGGTTCGAGTGAGAGATCAGGCGGTGCCTACAGACCAAGAAACAGTCGGCCCACATCGGGATCTTCGAGGAGCGCATCGCCGCTGTCGGCCATGGCGAGTTGACCGGATACCAGCACATAGCCGATGTCGGCAAACTCCAGACCTTTCCTGGCGTTCTGTTCGACCATGATGATGGTCTTCCCTTCGGTATTCTGAAGGTCATAGAGAATCTCAAACACCATGGAGATGAAGCGGGGCTCAAGACCGATGGACGGCTCATCCACCAGCAGGATGTCCGGTTCCATTATCAGCGCGCGTGAGATTTCCAGGAGGCGCCGCTCTCCTCCGGAAAGAACACCGGCACGCTGGTGCCGGCGTTTGTTTAAGCGTGGATATTTTCCCAAGACGGCTTCTGTTGCTTCTCGTGCCTGGCGGGGTTTGTCCATAAGAAAACCGCCCATGAGCATGTTTTCTTCAACAGTCATATCCGGAAAGACCGAATTGTCCTGGAGGATATAAGCAATACCGGCGTGCTTCAATTTCTCGTTGGTACTGAGGCCGGTGATATCTTTGCCTCTAAGCGTAATGGTGCCGCCCATGTGTTGTGTAAAGCCGTAGATAGAATGCAGCACGGTGGATTTGCCCGCACCATTGGGGCCGATAAGGCAAAGGGACTGGCCGAGTCCTATCCGAAGATTGAAATCGTGAAGGATTTCCATTTTGCCATAGCCGGCATGCAATCCTTCGATGGTAAGAAGGGAATCTTTGCCCGCCAGTGCCTGCAGCCGCTCCGGGGTCGGTCCCTTGGCGGCAAGCGTTTCTGCCTCCCGTGCCACATCATCAACCGAAAGCGCATCGCCGCTCCGGCCCCATCCATCGATACCATCCGGAGGAGTGGTCTGTTCATCTTTGTCGTTCATCAGTTGGCTCCGAGATATGCATCGATAACCCCTTTGTCATTCTTATCCCTTTCGTTCATCAATTGGCTCCGAGATAAGCATCGATAACGCTCTGGTTATTCTGGATCTGTTCCGGGGGGCCATCGGCAAGTAGCTGACCGTGGGCCAGACAGTAGATATGGCCTGCAAGACGCATGATGGCACGCATGTTATGTTCGATAACCAGGAGCGTGATCCCCAGCTCGGTATTGGATCGCATCAGGCGGTCGATGAGACCGTTGATCAGCGTCGGGTTAATTCCCGCTGTGGGCTCATCGAGAAGAAGCAGTTTCGGTTCATTCATCAGGGCCATGGCAAACTCAAGAAGCTTTTGCTGGCCAAAGGACAGATCGCCGGCAAGAAGATGTCGTTTCGAGAAAAGGCCGACAAAGGATAGCAGGTGGTCCGCCTTCTCTTTGGCTTCAGGGGGAAACGGGGCAAACATTTCGCCAAGCCCCTCGCCTGAATGAGAAACGCTGATCCACATGTTTTGAACGCATGTCATCTTCCCGTAAATACGGGTTTGTTGAAACGTTCTCAACAGGCCCATCCGGGCAATCTCGGGCACCCGCAGTCGGGTGATTTCACGGCCGTCAAATCGGATGGAGCCGCTATCAAGGGGATGATAGCCGACGATCGTGTTGAACAGGGTGGTTTTCCCGGATCCATTGGGTCCGATGAGCCCGATAATACTGCCTTCGGGAACGGAAAGGCTGATGTTGTCATTGGCAACGACCCCTCCGAAGTTCTTACAGACCCCTTTCACTTCAAGCAACAATTCGCTCACGACCGCTCTCCTCCGGTTTCTCCCTGAGCCTCTGCTTTGTGATCAAAATATCCGGGCCAGCGAGCATGCGCCCAGCCCATGATGCCCTGGGGAAAGAACACGACGATGCCGACAATCAGCGCGCCCATGGCCACCCGTTGCCAACCGAAAAGATAGGTCCAGAACAGCTCCTGGGTAAGGTGAAAAATCACCGCCCCGATCACCGGTCCCCACAGCGTTCCCTTGCCACCGAGAATCGCCATGAGAATCATCCACACACCGAAGGTTGAACC
>JAZFSW010000391.1:0-4571 GCA_036446375.1 Desulfobacterales bacterium
AAAAGTATAGCCGATGGCTAAGTAGAAATCTTCATATACAAGGCATAGTGGTTGGCCAGGCGTGAAGGCATACATATCGTATGTCGAACGTCTGGCCAAACGCTATAACGCCGTAGATGGAGACTTTCTACGACGCCATCAGAATTGGCCTCGGACTGAAAGGAAGCGATGGCCGGATATTCAGCATTTTCGCAGCCCCGCCGGGCAGGAAGCGAGGGAAAATGGCTTGCAAAAATTCGGCAGCAGCGCTATCTGAAAGACACAAAGAAAGAAAATTGAGCGGCTTTTCACAGAAGAGAGCAGATATATGAAAGGGAGGTCTTCATGCTCCAGGCTTTGGCAAGAGAAAAGAATCTGTTGGACAAGGTTCTAACCGTAGAACCGACGCCAAGAGTTGAAACACTGAAGCAGCGGTACCTGGATACCCAGAATAAGGTGACCATTGACCTCCTTCGTATCCGGACCCGGGTAATGAGAGAAACGGAAGGGCAGTCAAAGACCGCCCGTCAGGCGAAGGCTTTC
Source organism: Desulfobacterales bacterium (assembly GCA_036446375.1). Lineage (GTDB taxonomy): Bacteria > Desulfobacterota > Desulfobacteria > Desulfobacterales > JAZFSW01 > JAZFSW01. Next base: position 523 of record JAZFSW010000391.1, read on the forward strand.
GCCGCAGCGGTAAGGCAGTTGCCGATCAACATCTACCCCGATGAGCTTTTTGTGGGGTGGATGTTCTCCGAGCCCCACGGCAGTAATCTGATGCCGGCACAAGCCGTTGGGATGGAGGGCGAACTGGATACCCTCAGCACAAGAGAATATATGCCGTTTCTCATCGGTGATGACGTAAAACAGGAGTTGAGAGAAGAGATTATCCCCTACTTGAGATCCCATCTCCATCACTATGGTATTGAGTCTTTAACCCACTGGACCGGCGGTTACGAGAAGGTGCTGGAAAAGGGTATCCTGGGGGTCAAAAGGGATGCCGAAGAAAGGCTGGCCGGACTGGATCGTGCCGATCCTGAAGACTTCAAAAAGGCCCTGTTTGTCGAAAACGCCATCGTCGCGCTTGAAGCAGCAGCCGAGGTAGGCTTGAGGTTTGCGGCTCACGCAAGAGGCCTGGCGAAAGAGGAAGCCAACGATCAAAGAAAGGCAGAGCTACTGAAGATTGCCGATATATGCGATCATGTCCCTGCACACCCGGCACGGACCTTTTACGAAGCCATACAATCGGTCTGGTTTGTCCAGGTGATGTATGCCTGGGACAATGAGTGGGCCTGGGGAATCAGCCCGGGAAGAGCCGACCAATACCTGCATTCCTACTATGAAAACGATCTGAAGGAAGGCCGTATAGCCGAGGCGGAAGCGCAAGAGCTGATTGATTGCTGGTTCATGAGAAATTCCCAGTTCTTTCCCATCATGGGCGCTGATGCCGCCCGCTGGGCCGGACCCCATTCGCCGGGAGTACATATGGACATCGGTGGCTTGAACCCGGATGGGACCGATGGCACGACAGCGCTGTCATACATGTTTATCGAGTCCCGAATGCACACCGTGGCGTTTGTGGAACCGACCCTTGGAATGTTGGTTCATAGCAAGACGCGGGAAGATTTGCTGATTAAGGCCTGTGAGCTCATCTCGCTGGGGGGCGGTTGGCCGATGTTTATCAATCAGGATGTCATGGTGGCAAACCTTCTTGCCCGGGGCGAGATTCTGGATGGACCGCCCATATCGTTGGCCCTTGCCAGGACAGGCTGCTGCATCGGTTGTCATGAACCCACGATACCCAGCATGACCTCAGGCTGGGGAGGCAGCGGCGTCAACCTGGGACTGGCCATGGAATACGTCATGACCAATGGCTGGAGCCGGGGCATCAACGAAAAGAAAGGCATAGAGACCGGTGATCCCAGGCAATTCACATCCTTTGAAGCGCTACGGGAAGCATTCCATAAGCAGGTGGCCTATCAGGTAAGGAAAGGATCCATCGGTGCAAACTACTCCGAACTGGCACTGCAACCGAAGGTGTTCACCTCTTCCCTGACAGACGACTGTCTCGAAAAGGGATTGTCCATGGAAGAGGGCGGCGCTCGCTACAATGTGGGTGCCGTCAGCATGATCAGCACGGTTGATGCCGGAAATTCCCTGGCGGCTATCAAGAAACTGGTCTTTGATGAAGAGAAGATAACGATGGATCAGTTGTGCGAGGCTCTGGACCACAATTTTGAAGGCCACGCGGATATCCGCAAGCTATGTGTGGAAGCGCCCAAGTTTGGCAACGATGAGGATGAGGTCGATCAGCAGGTCGCCTGGGTAACCCACATGGTCACCGAGGAGGCGCAGAAATACAAAACCACATACGGTGGCCGCAAACTGACCGTCCAGGTTCCCATGTATGGCTACGTACCGGCAGGCCGGATGGTGGGTGCACTTCCCTTTGGAAGGCTGGCCGGCGAGCCGTTGGCAGACGGTGTCTCCCCTACCCGGGGCAGTGATCTGAAGGGACCGACAGCGGTCCTTAAGTCGGTAGGCAAGGTTAACAATGCCGAGGTGTCTCTGTCCCAATCACTGAATATGAGAATAGAGCCGGTCGTGTTTGAACAGGAAGATGGTGTCAAACGGCTGGCAGATCTGGTCCGGGTATTTGCCGATCAAAAGGTCGATCACCTTCAAATCAACGTCGTTTCCTCCGAGACCCTCAGAGCTGCCCAGAAAGAGCCGGACACGTACAAGGAACTCACGGTGAAAGTAGCCGGCTATAATGCCCGTTTTGTGGAGCTGCATAAAGAGCTTCAGGATAGTATCATTGCAAGAACCGAGCACAATCTGTGATCCCAATTGAGGGGCTCTTTGTTCTGTCGGATGAATTGCGCCTGTAAGGAAATCGATACCCATGAGACTATACGTTGTCAGACATGCGCAATCGGCCGATAACCAGTATGTCGTTGAAAACGCCCACAAGGGGGTCCGAAGCCATGGCCTGGACCAGTCATATGTCAACAGGCAGGCCGATCCCGAGCTATCCGAGACAGGCCAGAAGCAGATTGAAAGCCTGGGACGCTTTCTTTCCCAAAAGAGGGCCGGCGCATCCGAGAAAGCAACCCGCATCGACCCCTTCCAGGACAGCTTTGATTTTACCCATATCTATGCGAGCCTGATGGTTAGAACCATGGCAACGGCCGGTGCAGTCGCCGATGCCCTGCATCTCACACCGGCCATCTGGCTGGATGCCCATGAAATGGGAGGTATCTGGGAACCGGACGGGCAAGGAAAGCCGGTGGGCAGTCCGGGAAAGAACAGGGCGTATTTCCAAAACCGGTTTCCGCATTTTGCGCTACCGGATCAGCTGGGTGAGGAAGGGTGGTGGAATCGCCCCGTAGAAACCGCAGCAGACTGTAAGCATCGGGCCGGGAGGTTTTTCCGTGAGCTGATGGAGAGACACGGCGGCACGCAAGACCGGGTTGCCGTGGTCAGCCATGGGCTTTTCTACAGCTTCATGCTCAACGCCTTTTTGAATATCCCATCCGGAAGCAGGATCAGTTTTGCCATGAACAACGCTGCGATGACTCGAATCGATTTTGTAGAAGATTCCATCCGGGTCATCTACCAGAATCGAAGCGACTATTTCCCTCCGGAGCTGACAACCTAACCTGTTTCCATCCGTAAATGGCCTATTTCGCCAATCTCTGCGTCAATCTGCAGGATCGCTTGTGCGACGTGGCACGCCACGTCTCCGCGCAATCCTTTGATTTCCTTGACCTTGACGAAATATCCTCATTTCTGAATCGGAAACACTCACATACGTCCATCCTCATAGAGGCAGAGACTATCCCATCAGGACATCTCTCAGCAGTTGACAGGCACCTTCGGTGAATGCTTCCATATTTCGCGCCCTGTCATTGTGTCCCGTGTTGATTCTCACGGCAGCTTCACGGGGACCGGAAACCGCAATCACACTACTACCGGCCTCATATCCATAGACAGGGCCTGCGGGTCCTGCGATCCCCAATTCGGAAATCCCCCAGGTGGCCCCGAGTTTCTCTCTCACCGCTTCTGCAAAGAACATGGCCATCTCCTCGGTCATGGGTTTCACCCCGTGCAGTTTCTCAGCCGATGCACCGAGAAACACTTTACGAGACTCCCGTGTGTAGATGACCGTTCCACCGAGAAAATAAGCCGAAGCACCCGGCATCGACAGTAATCGTGCTGAAATCAAACCACCTGTCGTTGATTCAGCCACAGCGATGGTTTCACCGCGTGCTTTCAGCACATCAGATGCCTCCCCGATGGCTTCAGATTCTAAGACCATTTCACACCTCGTTTGCACTGTCAGCGCTTATATTCGTTTAGATACCTGTTCCCTCCTGTCACGACGCCATCAACACCGAATAGATCACGTTTTTCACACCGTGTCAAAACACAAGCCCTTGATCCAGATGCGACAATCGATCCTTGTCGTTGGATTCGCCGAAGGGACAAAGCTCGGAGTGCTCTGCCGATCCGATCATATCTTGTCTGATAGCAGTGCATTTGTACATGATCTGTGGCCAGTTTTAGCCCATAATGTGGCTGTTTCATTACCTATTCCGTATGGTAACATCCTATATGCATCCGCATATCCGCCACAATACAATATGTATACACCCGCCTACGGCCTCAAGATAATCTGTGAAACTGAACCACCCTCGTCTGCAAGACGAGGGGTTCAACAATCGGTTGACTGA
>JAZFSW010000392.1:0-2798 GCA_036446375.1 Desulfobacterales bacterium
CCGTATATTCTCGGCATCTCCGGCGGATCGGCAATAGGGGCGATCATCGGTATTTTAATGGGGTTTTCCCGTTTCCCCGGTGTTGCGGCTACAGCCTTTCTGGGAAGTTTAACAACCCTTCTCCTTATTCTGGCCATGTCATCCGGTCAAACCATCCTAAAAAAAGATGCCCTGCTTCTTTCCGGTGTGATGATCAATGCCTTTTGCTCGGCGATCATTATGTTTCTTGTCTCCCTGACTCAGGATTCCCGGCTCCACAATATCATGTTCTGGCTCATGGGAAATCTTGCGATGACCGATGTCCGGCAGATCTGGATCCTTGCTGCAACGCTGCTCCCCTGCTTCATCCTCATCTTTCTATATTCAAACAAGATGAATCTGATACTGCTGGGCGAAGAAATGGCCCAATCCATGGGCATAAACATCAAGATGGTAACGATCGTCCTTCTCGTAACAACATCCTTCATGGTATCCGGAACGGTTGCCCATGTGGGACTGCTCGGATTTGTCGGCCTGGTCATTCCTCACCTGTTGCGGATTGTCCTGGGTCCGGACCATCGGATACTGGTGCCGGCGTGTATGTTGGGGGGAGGTGCTTTCATGGTTCTCTGTGATTTGCTGGCCCGGACCCTACCGGAACAAGGAGAGATGCCTGCAGGAGTTATCACTGCCATGATCGGCGCGCCCCTATTCATCTTCCTCCTAAAGAGAACGAAGCAATGACCCACGCTATACTTGCCAGACATGTCAGTCATTCGTACGGGGATCTTACCGTTCTGGATAATGTTTCGTTCTCCATCGAAAAGGGAGAGTTCTTTATCATCATTGGCCCCAATGGCTCGGGGAAAACGACGCTGCTAAATGCCATCGCAGGTATCGAAAAACATCATGAGGGCAGCCTGGACATATTGGGGCGCCCCGGTTCCGACTATCCGAGAAAGAAACTCGCCAAAACCCTTGCATTGGTCCAACAGCTGGCGCCGGTAGATTTCCCCTTTACAGTAACTGAAGTGGTTCTCATGGGACGATCCCCCCACTTGGGCGTGTTGGGGCTTGAGCAGAAAGAAGACATGGAAATCGCCAGGGAGGCGCTTGTATTTACCGGGATGGAACACCTGGCAGGCCGGAAGCTATACCAGCTGAGCGGAGGAGAACAGCAACGGGCATTTATCGCGCGGGCAATCTGTCAGCAACCGCAGATCATGCTTCTGGATGAGCCCACCGCATCTCTTGATCTTGCCCATCAGGTTCGTGTGATGGATCTGATGGAAAAGCTCAAAGAGGAAAAAGGAGTCACCGTGGTTATGGTCTCCCATGACCTGAATCTTGCCGCAATGTACGGGGATCGGTTGCTTCTACTCAAAGCCGGCCACATCGTCAGCCAGGGGATCCCCGAAGACGTACTGACCTTCCAAACCCTGGAGAAAGGCTATGACTGCACACTCGTCGTGGACAAAAGCCCCCTCGGAAACCTCCCCAGAGTCACGCTGGTACCGGGCAAATACTTAACGGAATAAGGATCCTATCCACAGTACCGCCCGGCTCGCCTTGCCTGAGTGAATGCAGGCTCGCGATGGCGGGCAGCTCACGCAGATTAGCACAGATTAAAAAGGGAATGAGGGTTGGGGAAGCAGCCGTGCCTGCTCGCCATCAACTCTACTCATAGCATTCGGCAAACATGGGGCCGCACAGATACTGCCAGGGCAAAGTCTTCCTTGTTTTGACAATCTGTGTAATCTGTGGATTCATATTTCCTGCAGTTGAATGTCCCCCAGTCTTCCAGTTTCTATCTGTGTGATCTGTGTCCAAACATCTCTGCATCCGCCGCGCCTCTGCCAGGCATGGCTCTACGAGCGAAGATCCGCGCCCTAAGCCTCACTGTCCTCTAGTCTTTCATTCCTAATCTGCGCCTGCCCCGTTAAATGCCGCTGTTCTGTCAGCCGTAGGCGAATTTAACCGGGGTCATCTGCCCCCGGATCTCTCTCTGCGCCCTCAGCGCCTCCGCGGTGAGTACAATCAGTTCTGCGGATAGATTTTTGTCCTTGACATACACACAACAATACGCTAATTTACACACATATCATACGCGCATAAGGAGGTGCACAATGAGTACCGATATGGTTCGACTAAACATCGCTATCCCAAAAGAAACAGCTGATGCACTTAACAGAGCCGCAGGGCCCCGGAAGCGCAGTCAGTTCATTGTCGAGGCTGTCAGACAAAAGATTAGGCAAAAAGAGAAGGAAGATTTAGACAGGCTTTTATCAGAAGGCTATAGGGCCTCGTTGAAAGAAAGCAGGGACATCGCGGAAGAATTTGAAACCCTCGACCTGGAGGGATGGGATGAATATTAGGAGAGGTGAGATCTACCTTGCCGCCCTGGATCCAACCATAGGAAGAGAGATTTCAAAAACGCGACCGGTGGTCGTCGTTTCGAACAACATAAACAACCAGTTCTCCGGAACAGTAACCATCTTACCGATAACCTCAAAGAACCTTCGCAAAATCTATCCCTTCGAATTGCTCCTGGCCAAAGGCACCGGAAAACTGCCGAAGAATTCAAAAGTCAAAGCCGACCAGATCAGGACAATAGATCGGAACAGAGTCGTAAAGTACATCGGCGAATTGCCAAAGGAAGAAATGAACAGTATCAGCAAGGCAATAAAGATCCACTTGGATTTAGAACAGACCTAGATCCAATCTGCTCTTCGATAGGATCAAACTCCAATGACAAGCGATAATGAATGCCAGTCAGCGCTAGCACAGGCAACGGTGCAGGCGGATTTCAAAGAGATTCA
>JAZFSW010000393.1:0-6532 GCA_036446375.1 Desulfobacterales bacterium
CAAAAAGATTCGGTTTGGATGAGCTTGCGGATATGCTTGAAGAGACAGACTGGTTCATATCGCACTTCCAAGCAGCATTTAGGGAGCTGCAAAGAGAGGGTAAAGTAAGAAACGTTGATTCAGCGAGAATTCGCCCGAAAAATGTTGTACACTTTCATGCTAACAAACATGCTGGCGAGCTACTAGAGAAGGTGAAACTATGAGCACACAAACCTCAATAGAATGGACAGAACTGAGTTGGAATCCAACAACAGGCTGTACGAAAGTATCGGCTGGTTGTGAGAATTGCTATGCAGAAGCAATGGCCCGACGGCTGAAAGCTATGGATCTCAAAGGCTACGAGAACGGTTTTGCACTTACTCTTCAGCCTGATAGACTGGACGAGCCACTATTCAGAAGGAAAAGCAGCACATACTTCGTGAATTCCATGAGTGACCTTTTTCATGAAGACGTTCCTCATGAATACATAGATAGTGTGTTATCAGTAATATCCAGGGCCCATTGGCACACTTTCCAGATCCTCACGAAACGCGCTGAGAGGATGGCATCATACTTTGGAAACAAATTACTTCCTAGGAACCTTTGGGTGGGTGTGACCGTGGAGAACAAAAGGCATGGGCTCCCAAGAATTGACTATTTGCGTCAGGTTCCTGCTGCAACCCGTTTCATTTCAATGGAGCCTTTATTGGAGGACTTGGGTCTCATTGATCTAACCAGTGTGGACTGGGTTATCGTCGGTGGCGAATCTGGTGCCCGAGCTCGGGTTATGGACCCCGCATGGGCGATAGGCATTAAAGATCAATGCAGAGAACAAGGTTCCATCTTCTTTTTTAAGCAATGGGGGCGATGGGGATCAGATGGTGTAAAAAGATCAAAGAAGGCTAACGGTAGGACGCTGCTGGGGCGCATCTGGGACAAGAGGCCACATGGAAACCATCAGGTCAAGCAAGACGAACTTGTCGCGATCCCCTAAGCGAAGGGAAACACTGGATCATGCGACGCCCAATGAAGTGTTTCCTATGGACAGCGAAAAGGAAAGCTTGGCCTCAATCGTCAGTCACCACCAGACGTTGTTCTTTGTGCCTTTGTGTCTTTGTGGCTAGATTTCCCAGGCTATGTAGTCCTCGATATAAAGGCCCGTGTAGCCATTTCCGCCGCTTCGGTTAGTCCCGGATCCGCACGCACACGGAGCTTTTCCGGCACATCAGGATAGACCTCTTTCCATAGGTTGCCGACGATAAAGGGCAGATCATCAAGCCTGTCTTTATTTCTCTCAAAGACATCCATCCATTTCTCATAGATCGAAACCGATTCATCAAGAAACGTCGTCGCATCATCACCGACGAGGCATCCAAAGTGGGTGAGACCTATGGTCTCCACATTGAGGCTTTTGATGGTAGCGATGGATTCACGGTAATCCTTCTCATTCCAGAACGTTGAATTCGGATTGGAGATCAGCAGCTCCGGGGTCCATTTCATTCCGATGGCATCTCCAACCAATATCGTGCTGTTCTTTTCGTCGTAGATGGAGATGTGATCGACCATATGACCGGGTGTGGCCAGAATGGTAACCGAAAAGTCATCGCCCAGGGTGATAACGTCTCCATCTTTTACACCGCCCACATCGTCGATGTTTAGATAGGGCATCTGATCGGTTCCAAAACAGATATTGAAAGACTGGTCTTTGAGATAGGGCATGGCCTTTTCCGATGCGAGTACTTTGAGGGAATCTCCGGTTTCGGCTGCCTTCTTGCGCAAATAGACCAACCCCTGCGTATGATCCCAATGAGAGTGGGTGAGGATTATCTTGTCCGGTGGCCATGCATCGAGTGCTTTCAGTTTCTCATAGATCACCGAAGCGGAGCTTTTCGTTCCCGCATCGACAAGGCAGGTCCCGCCATCACTGCTCTTGAGCAGATACATCGCATGAATGCGGCTGATTCCTTCATGAGCCGCGTCTATCAAATAGGTGTTCGGATTGATCCACCTCTCGTCACGTATCATTGGCATCGCTTCTCCTTTCAGCTGTGTTCATAGGGCCGCTCCCTCATCGCGTACCATTACCATTTCATTCTTCTTTATTGATCGTTGTCGGGTGTGTCCTGGAGTTTCCTCAGCGCCGCACCAACGCCGGCCAGTCTTCTCTCATCCTTATCTCGCAGTGGCCGGCCGCTGATTAGTACCATGTAATTTGAGTGGGCCGTATGGACCGACGTGCGATAGCCCATCGCATCCTGTGCGCCATTGATCGATTGCTTCAGCATGCGTAGTGCGAGGAGATCGTTTTCTGCGATGCGTTCTGCCTGGGCCCATGTTTCTGATTCGAGATCTTCCCGGGGAACCACCTTGTGAACCAGACCCAGCTCATAGGCCTCCTGGGCGGGGATGAAGCGATTCTCAAACAGTATCGCTTTGGCCTTTCGGATACCCAGATCCCATGGGGCGGTAAATAACTGCAGATGGGACGGTAGAAAGAGCGCATCTTCCGAAGCGATAATCAAATCCATGCAGGAGGCGATCAGATAACCGCCGAATATGCAGTAGCCTTGTACTTGGGCGATGGTGGGTTTCTTCAAATCGCGCCATCGCAGAGATGCATCCACAAACAGATCCCAGGTTCGTTGTATGTGGCCCAGCGTGTCGGCTGTATAGGGGCGCTTCTTTGCGTCTTCCAGTTCTTCCGGCGTACCCAGATCATGACCGGCGGAAAAGTGCTCACCGGCGCCCTGAAGAATCACCACATGGATGCCGGGGTCCTGTTCCGCATCGATGAAGGCACTATCCATCTCTTCCAGAAGGATCCTGGATTGGGCGTTGCGATACCGCGGCCGGTTGGCTCTGATAATGGCGATTCGTTCCTTCTTCTCATATTCGATTTGTTTGTAGGACATGGGTTCTCCTCTCCAATGGTCGCCGTCTCCGGCCTGAATCCCGCAAGGCGGGACCCGTGGGATCGTGGAAGAAACGGGGATCTTACGGATACATCCGTCGTTTCAGACGTCGGTATCAAGGTTTGCGCCTACTCGGCTTGAACTGAGACAGGTGTCAGTGTTCAGGTGTCAGGAAGGAACCTTGATGGCGAGAAACGGTTTCCAATCGAACCTATCAGAAGAAGGCAAAATGTCAATCCTATTCCGTTCGCGGCATCTGTATTGGGCACAATTGCCCGCAAGTAGAGTCAAGATGCCGATATTATCATTGACACGACAGGCCTTTTCGCATATTCCCGCACACTTGGACGAACTGTAATCGATGAAAGGAAACGATATTGATGCCCCTCAAAGACGAGTTGGATATACTGTTTAACCCGAAATCGGTCGCGGTGGTCGGTGCCTCAGCAAATCCCCAGGGCTCTTTCGGTGGCGGCACAAGCTTTTTGGCAAGACTTCAACGCATCGGTTTTCCCGGAAAACTCTATCCGGTAAACCCGAAAGGAGGTATTGTTCTGGGCCTGAAGGCCTATCCGGACCTGCAGTCCATTCCTGATCCGGTAGACCTTGTCATTATTGCTGTCCGCGCGGATAGGGTTCCCCAGGTTCTGGAAGACTGCATCTCGGCCGGCACAAAGAACATACATATCTTCAGCTCCGGATTCAGCGAAACCGGGGAGGAAGCCGGTCTGCAGCTAGGGCGACAGATCATCGAAATTATACAGCGAGGCAGCCTGAATGTGGTGGGACCCAACTGCATGGGTATTTGGGTTCCAGGGAGCAAACTGACTGGCTGGGGAGCGAAGCCTGACGGAACCGGGCCACTTGCTTTCATCTCACAAAGCGGTGGTCATGGTGAAATCATCACGTCATACGCCCAGGGATTGGGTGTCTATTTCAGCAAGTTGGTCAGCTTCGGAAACGCATCGGGGCTTCAGGTGGCCGATTACCTCGAATACCTTCGCGATGACCCGGATACCGGCATCATTGCTCTGTATCTTGAAGGGATCAAAGAGGGAAATCGTGTCATGCAGCTCGTGAAGGAGATCAACCGCACCAAACCGGTGATTGTCTGGAAAGGGGGCCTGACCGACTCCGGATCACGAGCCGTTTCCTCCCACACCGGTTCAATGGCAGGAGAGAAGAAGATCTGGGATGGGTTCTTCGCCCAGACCGGTGCCGTTCGGGTCAACTCGCTCGAAGAAATCGTCGATGTCGTCCTGGCATTTCTCCACTTGACACCCCCCCGGGGTCGACGAGCCCTTCTTCTTGGTGGTGGCGGTGGAAATTCGGTTGCCTATGCCGATATCTGCAGCCGTCAGGGATTGGAGGTACCCCCCATCTCCGACAAAACCAGAGAAGAACTCAACACCTTCATCGGTCTTGCCGGCAACAGCACGCGGAACCCACTGGATGTCTGGGATGTGCAGGGCGAGATCGATCTTTTCCGCCGGGCAATGACGCTAGCCGTTGCCGACCCGGCTATCGACCTGGCTATCGTTGATCGGATGGTGGGAGATTTCTTTGAGGACGGTGATTCCGACGGGGCGAAGGAAAAGCGACAGCACGACATCAACGACTTGATTATCGATTTTGCCAAGAACAATCCTGACAACAAGCCCCTGGTCGTGACGATAAACATGTATGGTAACGATCGCTACAGTGCTGCTTTGGCCGCGCGTATTCGTCGGGTGTTCACCGCAGCCGGCGTCCCGGCGTACCCCTCCCCGGAAAGTGCCGCCAGGGCTCTGTCACGCTTTATTCAATACCATGAATTCCAGACAGGCAACACTGGATAGGGCTGATCTCTCGCAAAGACGCAAAGGGTCATTTCTTTTTCTATGCGTAAGGATCTGGGGATCCACAGGAGTCGGTGTCGTCCCAAAGTGTTCTAGCAGGAACGACTTGGTCCCAGGATTGGGCTGGCCTCGTTTGCCCAACCGGAACTTCTCACTCAGGTAGGGATGCCCAGAGCTCTCGTTCTGCGTCCATCGGTGCTTCTTCGACCCAGCAGGTTTCCCCCAGGTGCATCGTTGATCGTTTCCCGGGATCATATGCCGGCCAATCGGGCAGGGAATCGATTAGCGGGGCTCCGTATCGGGCAAAGGCTAGATACAGGTCCATCATGCGCTTGCTTAACTGATCAACCGCAGGCCCTTCTCCGCAGAAACGCTTCATATTATCCACATCACAGGTGCCCCAGACAAAGGGGATATCAAGGGAGTGACAGGATCCGAGTTTTCCCTCGAGGGCAGGGGAGGGGTAATCGAAAAGATACATCCATGTATCTGCGGTATGGGCCGAGTGGAATTCTGCGGTTCGAATGGCGGGCATGCGAAACATCCGGTCGGTGGCTATCGCCGTCCAGATGGCCAGAGGGGTAACGGCTTCCCCCCTTTTTTCGCGTGCGGTTCTGTAAACGTCGACGGCATGCTCTGCCTGCGTCTTGAAAATCCCGCGGGCCATCCGGATAAGACCTTCATCATCCAGCCCGTCCAGAGCGCCGCCCATGGTGGTAAAGAGTGTGGCTTCATTGAGGGTATTGCCGATAAGCAGGGGCATTCCCCGGGTGTAGGTGCCGTTCTCAATCGCTTCCACACCGTCATCACGACATACGACACCATCTTCAATGGGTCCAAAACGAGCACGATTGTCCGGGCGCTGGGAAAGTGCGACCTGGTAGTCGAGGATATCTTCGGCAGGAACCCCCCGCAGCTTTTCAATGCCGCCGAACTGCTGCGCAAAATGTGCCGTGGTGGCCTCTGCCTCGTTTCGGGGTACCGATGGGGTGATAGAGCCGCTCAGGGGAATGATCCGGTCGAAACAGTTTTTCGCCTGGGACATTCCCATCAATTTGGCAATGTCAAAACCGCCCGCGGATTGTCCGAAGACGGTTATGTTTGCCGCATCTCCCCCGAAAGCAGCGATTTCGGATCGGACCCAGGTGAGGGCTGCAATCTGATCCAGGAGCGCTTCGTTTCCGCTGGCTCCGAGTTCCGGTGCATGAAGAAAGCCGAATGCCCCGAGCCGGTAGTTAAAGGTAACCACCACCACATCGCCGCGTCCGGCCAGATGTTCGCCGTTGATTCGGGGTTGTGACCCGGAACCGACGGTGTTGCCGCCCCCGTGAATCCACACCATCACAGGGCGACTGCCGTCCAGACCGGGGGTCCAGATATTGAGATACAGGCAATCCTCGTCGGTTCTTTCCGATGGGATGCCGATCAGATCCATGCCGGGATTGCTCCGCTGCATGGCAGAGGGCCCGAACGTTGTCGCATCCCGCTCTCCCGACCAGGCCGGTACCGGTACCGGCGGCTGCCAACGCAGATCGCCAACGGGGGGAATAGCAAAGGGGATCCCTTTAAACGAAAGGATCCCCTTTTCACTATTTCCTACTAATCGGCCGGAAGAGGTCGTTGCCCGTGGAACCATGTGAATTGGCTTCCTCCTCTCGATCCGTCATGGGTCGGCATTACGTGCGGAACCATCTCAAATGGCTCTGCCTTTCAACCCATGGATAATGACATGCTACTTGTCCGTCTGGGTCATTGCCTTGTATCCACCGATGAACGCCGATGGGCTGACATGGTCGACTTCCA
>JAZFSW010000394.1:0-3722 GCA_036446375.1 Desulfobacterales bacterium
CATTCCCCTCTATTACGCGCTTGGCATCCGCGATAATCGTCTCTTCTTCCAACTCAAGGTCGATATATTCTTCCGTAATATAGGCGACGATGTCTTGGACTTCTTGATCTGAAAATCCGAAATTCGGCATTTTCGTTTCGGACCATAGGCGGGAGGGATTCTTGACCCAGCTGTAAAGCCAGCCTGGTTTCATCTTGGAAGAAACCTTGGCAAGGTCCGGGCCTATGTCGCCCCCCCTGCCCTCGACCGAATGGCAGGTTACACAGCGAGATTCCCCAAAGAGCCTTCTCCCCCGTTCGTAAGACCCGATGATTTCCTTATCTGCATTTGCCGGTTTAAATCGGGAATAGAGAAAAGCTGCTATGTCGGCGGCCTGTCTATTGTCAAGGCTAAAATTCGGCATCCTCGCATTTTCAAAATAGCCCTTCGGCTCAATCAACCATCGAATCAACCAGTCCTTTTTGACCTTTGTCGCAATCTTCTTTAATGGCGGCCCTATGTTGATCTTTTCTGTTCCCGCAATTTTGTGACATCCCCGGCAGCCGAGCTCATCAAATAGTTTATGTCCTTTGAATAGAATGGGCGCTGCTTCTTGAAGGAAATCCCCATGACACAGCGAGCAGGACGCCTCCATGAAATTTTTGTGGTAAATAGCTTTAATCCAACTTTCAGTCGGGCCATGGCTCTTTTCTAACGTAGTCGCCATGGGCCAACCCCCATGACAGATCGTGCACCCCAACGTCCCTATGGGATGTGTGTCAACATCGGGATGAGATGTAAATGGTTGGGCCGCATCGTCAAACCTCGGGTCTTCGATCCCGAGATGACAGGTCTCGCAGCGGTCGACCCGGTTCAATGGCCTGATCCATCGTTGCCTTACCCCAAACTCGAAATCGGCAATCTCTTCAACCCCGGCAGCCTTTTGGATTAGTAGGTCTTTGAACGCTTCTTGGTAAGGGAGGTACTGGGGATGGTTCTCTTTCCAGATTTGCCAGAAAAAGATGACAGGTAACAGCAGACTGATAACGATAAAAACCCATCTAATCCTATCAACCATGATAAAATATCCAGTATATGTCCATCATTAATTAGGGAAGGTCGTGGATGGACACTAGTTAATGCCCCGGCCATGTTTCCCACGGCCAGTATAATGCCCAGTTAGGCCCTCTCATGAATGTCCCCACGTAGATCAGACCCAGGAATACCACTACAAAAATAGTAAATAGGACATTGTGAAGCCGCCGGCTGGGGTGAAGCCAGAGCCCCGTTCCCACCCGACTGCGATCCAGATAGGGAATCAGCATCAATAGGATCACCCCGACCGTAGGGACAAATACCCCCATCCAGAAGGGATCACCCCAAGCCACCAACTCCTGAATTCCCAGGAAGTACCAGGGGGCTTTTGCCGGGTTGGGGGTCACAGACGGATTGGCCATCTCTTCCAGCGGCGCATCAAAAAGCACCGATACCCCCATGATTAGAATCAATACCGTCAGGAAAAGGACCAGCTCACGTATGAGAAGATGGGGCCAGCTTGTGACCATCTCCTCAGGTTCCTTTCCTACCTGCGGGGTCCTTCCCGCGACCCGATTCATTAACCCGTAGGTCTTGCGGTCCTCAACGACCTCAGCGTCGTCTTCCCTTGGCAACATGTTCTCCTCAGGCCGGGATAGACCACCATCTTTCCGGATTCTCCAGAAATGGATTGCAATCAGGATCCCCATAACCAGAGGCAGCACCGCAACATGCAGTACATAGTTTCGCAAAAGAGCGTTCTGCCCCACGACGGTTCCACCAAGAAAGACATATTTTAGCTGATCGCCGATGAACCACGTCGAACCCATTATTTTGGATACGATCGTTGTCGCCCAGAAAGCCAGCTGGTCCCAGGGCAGGAGATAGCCTGTTAAGCTCAACATAAGGGTTAATATTAAAAGGACGATGCCAAGTATCCAGTTGAACTCTCTCGGTTCCCTGTGGGCGGCGGTGTAAAAGACCCGGCACATATGTAGGAACACGACGGCAACCATGCCATGGGCTCCCCAGCGGTGCATGTTCCGAATTATCATCCCAAAGCTAACGGCAAACTCAAGATCGTGCATATCATGATAAGCCCGCTCCGTGTGTGGAATGAAATAGAACATCAGGAGAAGCCCTGTGACGGTCAAGATAACAAACAGGTAAAAGGATATCACACCCAATCCGAACGTCTTTGTGAATTTCAAGGTGTCCCTGCATACATGAACCGGATGAATGTGGAGAAAGATGTTTGAAATAATGACCTCAGAGCGAAGCCTTGCATTGATGGGCCACACATGTCTAAATACCGATCTCCACATGTTATACAATATTTCTTCGAGCTTCTTAATCATGACACCGTCCCATTCGCCGCTTTTCGGCTACACCATAAGTGCTTCTGAAAACGACACGACACGACGCTCATCCACCATCAGTTTGCCATCCGTTGCCAGCGAAACCTGGTACCACAGAAGCGGACTGGGCGCCGGTCCTGAAACAACAACTCCTTTTTCATCGAATACGCTCCCGTGACAGGGGCACTCAAACTGTCCTTTATCTACCACCCAATTGGGTGTACACCCTAAATGTGAGCAAACACCTGATATCACTTTATATTTTTCTCTATAACGCACTATATATATCCTTCTATCCGGGAGCAAGGTTATACCTTCAGAATAATCCAGCGGCTTTCCAATCTTGTAAAGTTTTGACGGTTCATAAAGGACGTTGGGAAACATAAAGCGTGCAGAACCTATCGTGACACCGCCGCCTATTGTCCCCAGTGTGGCAACCCAAGCGAGATATTGTAGAAAATCGCGTCGCGTATGGCGATCTGTTTTCTCATTCATTGACGTCAACCTCCTTTAAGTACTTCTGCATGGCCAGTCCTTTCCTTGAAAATGGTCTCTGATGAATAACTCCGCTGCAGGGGGAAAAGCATCTTCTCACGAATCAAGGGGCGTGACGTATCCCTCTAGAACATCCTCTTCATGGAAACGTTCCATCATAATCGCACCTGTGGGGCACCTTCTAGCACAAAGGCCGCATCTTATGCATCTTTCTTCGTCCTTGATGATTGCAGAGCTTAACTCTTGATCGGTCCCATTGCAGTCTTGAAGAATTTCTTCCAGCTCTTCATTTTGGCGAATCTGGTGAATATCGATCAGTCGAATACATCCCTCCGGGCAGACATCGACGCAAGCACCACAGAGGACACATTTGGTGCTGCTGAAGATCGTATTGATGTCACACCGATAACAGCGCCGGCTTTCTTTCAGGGCTTGCTCCCGGCTGTATAGAAGCTCAACCTCGCTGATTCCGGACCGTCGATCGATGTCAATCACCGGCGGTTTTTGACGGGGGATCAGGTCGAAATCATCATCCATCCGGTGATTAATTTCTGTAGATTTCCATATCGTTCGGATCCGAATCTCCTTTTGCAGGTATTGCTCGATGGCTCGCGCCACTTTCTGCCCATCGGCTACGGCCTCGACAATCGTTCGAGGACCGAACGCTACATCACCGCCTGCAAATATGCCGGGTGCAGTAGTAGCCAAGGTTTTAGCGTCAACCTCAATCAAACCTCTCTGCGTCGTTGCGATCCTATCTTCCTCTTTGTTCCATGAAAGGGCGGCTTCCTGGCCAACCGCCAAAATAATGGTATCCGCTTCAATTGTCTCTTCGCTCCCCTCGGTCACGGAGAG
>JAZFSW010000395.1:0-7064 GCA_036446375.1 Desulfobacterales bacterium
GTTGTTTTCAATTTTATTGACAGGGGTCCTTATTTTCCCTGTGTTTGCGGCCGAAAAGATCAAGGTAGAAACCGAGAAGGAGAAGGTCAGTTATTCCATTGGGTATGACATCGGGTCCAACTTCAAGAAGCAGTCGATAGACGTTGATCACGATGTGTTTTTTCGCGGCATGAAAGATGCTTTGGCAGGTGGCAATCCTCTCTTATCGGCAAAGGAACAGCGGGAAGCCATGATGGCATTCAGTAAGAAACAGAGAGGAAAGATGACAGTCAAACAGAAGGAGGCAGCGTTGAAGAACAAGGAAACCGGCAAGAAATTTCTATCGGACAATAAGGCAAAACCCGGAGTGGTAACCCTCGATAGTGGCCTGCAGTATAAGGTCATCGTAGGAGGCAAAGGGCCAAAGCCTGTCGATACCGATACCGTGAAAACCCATTACCGGGGTACCCTTATTGATGGCACGGAATTTGACAGCTCTTACAAAAGAGGCCAGCCCGCATCGTTTCCGGTAACCGGTGTCATCAGCGGCTGGACAGAAGCGCTGCAACTGATGAATGTTGGGTCAAAATGGGAGCTGACCATTCCATCGGATCTTGCCTATGGTGATCGGGGGGCCGGAGCTGATATCGGCCCTGGTGAAACGCTGATTTTTGAGATCGAGCTTCTTGAGATCGTGGGGAAATAGGACACGCATAATGAATTTTGTCGTCGGAGATCTCATAGAACCCGTTTTCAGGCCCCCTTCTGAGTGGAATGCTCTGCTGCTCGGGGTTACAAATGGCTGCACCCATCGCTGCACTTACTGCTCCATGTATATAGATAAGAAATTCTCGGTCCGGAAAGATATGGATCAGATCAGGAAGGAGATCGACCTGGCGCATAAGTTATATGGCAACCGGGTGCAAAAGGTGTTTTTCGAAGATGGGAACGCATTTACTGTTGATGCTGAGATGCTGATCGAAATAACCGAATATTGCAGCAAGGCCCTGCCGAATCTGAGGAAAGTCAGTGCCTATGCTCATGCCAAAGACATCCTGAAAAAATCGGATGAGGAGCTCAAACAACTGGCCAGGGCCGGATTCACCATGGTGTATGTCGGGATTGAAAGCGGTGATGACGAGGTGCTGAAAGCCGTCAGGAAAGGGACGAATCAGGACGAATTTACGCAGGCGGCCCAGAAATGCCATCAGGCGGGGATCGCCTGGTCCGGCATTTTCCTTTTGGGGCTGGCAGGCAGCGACCCGGAAAAGAGCAAGAAACACGCCATTGAATCGGCTGAGCTGATTAACCGGATGGCCCCTCCCGAACCCGTTGAGTGGTACATATCGCCCCTGACTCTGGGCATATCACCCGGAACCGAACTGTGGAAACAACAACAGCGTGGCGAGTTTCAGACCGGTTCGTTTATCCAGATCCTGGAAGAGCTGCAGACCATGGTTGAATATACCGACGATACGCTTCAAAACTGCGTCTTCAACTCCAATCATGCCTCCAATTATCTGAGTCTGCAGGGCACATTGGGAGAAAACAAGGTCCAATTCTTGGAGGCCATCGGAAAAGCCATTGAATACGCCAACTTACATCAGCTTCAGGCCAGAAATTGACGCTGCTACCCTCCTGCCGACGACAAGGAGCAGAACAATGACCACGCGAGGCGCCCCTGGGAAGTGAAAATTGAGAAAAGGGGTGCAGCCAAATGCCAGAATCTTCTTGACAAAAAACATTTTTCGGTTAAATATACCCAGTTTTAGACAGGAAGTTAATCACGAGGGATGGAGGACCGGCATCATGTACGCTGTAGTCAAAACAGGCGGTAAACAATATAGAGTCGAAGAGGGTGAGACCTTGAGGGTGGAGAAGCTATCCGGGGAGGTCGGCAACCCGGTTGCGTTTGATAATGTGCTCATGTTTTCAGATGGGGATAACACGGTTATTGGTACTCCCACGGTTGAAAACGCCGTTGTCAAAGGCCATATCGTTGAACAGGATAGAACACGAAAGATCATCGTCTTTAAGTATAAACGACGCAAACGATACCGGCGGACGCAGGGGCATCGACAACCTTACACGGCGGTTAAAATCGATCACATCGAAACATAATGCCTGTCGTTTAACGAAACGCACCCAAGGTTGCGTTCGATAGCAGCCCATGGGGGCTACAGGCACCCAGAGATGGACCTTACAGTTACGGAGAGTACCATGGCACATAAAAAAGCAGGCGGCAGCACGAAAAATGGTCGCGACAGCAATGCCCAGCGGCGCGGCATAAAACGATACGGCGGGGAACGGGTTACCGCCGGCAATATAATTGCACGACAATTGGGTACGAGAATGCATCCTGGCGCCAATGTCGGTATGGGCAGAGATTACACCCTGTATGCAAAGATTGATGGTGTTCTAGCTTTCGAACGGGTCGGCCGAACACGAAAACAAGTCAGTGTCTATGCAGAGTGAACTTCATTGATGAAGCGACGATTACGGTTCAATCCGGTGATGGCGGCAGGGGCTGCGTAAGCTTCAGACGAGAGCGATCTGTGCCCCGCGGCGGACCGGATGGCGGAGATGGTGGTAAGGGCGGCGATGTTATACTCAAGGCATCGCTGGGAAAACGTACACTGCAGCAGTTTCAATTCCAGAGAATCTGGAAATCCAAGAATGGCAAGCCCGGTCTCGGGAGACAGAAGGTCGGGAAGTCCAGCCAAGACCTCATCATAGAAATCCCTCCTGGAACCCTGGTCAGCGATGCTGAAACCGGGGACCCTCTATTTGATTTTTCACTGCCAGATCAGACCTTTACCGTTGCACAAGGGGGAAGAGGAGGCCAGGGTAACTATCGATTCAGATCCTCAACGCACCAG
Source organism: Desulfobacterales bacterium (assembly GCA_036446375.1). Classification (GTDB taxonomy): domain Bacteria; phylum Desulfobacterota; class Desulfobacteria; order Desulfobacterales; family JAZFSW01; genus JAZFSW01. The sequence goes on from JAZFSW010000395.1 coordinate 2,859, forward strand.
GCACCCCGGTTTGCCCAGCCCGGAGAACCCGGCGAGATTCGTGACGTCAAGCTTGACCTGAAACTCCTTGCCGATGTGGGTCTTGTAGGGTTGCCGAATGCAGGCAAATCGACGCTGATTTCGGTCATTACGTCCGCGCGCCCCAAGATTGGCAGCTATCCTTTCACCACCCTTTCGCCCAACCTCGGCGTGGTGCAAACCGATTGGGGAGAACCCTTCGTTGTTGCCGATATCCCCGGACTTATTGCCGGCGCACACAAAGGAGCGGGGCTGGGCATTAAGTTCTTGAGACATATCGAGAGAACCCGAATTCTGGTTCATCTCGTCGATATCACATCCCTGGACGAAAACGATCCGCTTGAGACCTACAGGACCATCAACCATGAGCTGCATGCTTACGATGCCGCCCTGGCAGAAAAGCCGCAAATTCTCGTCCTGAACAAGCTCGATGTACCCGGGACTAGCGACATGGCCTCCCGTTTCGTTTCCGCTGCTGCCGAGGAGGTCATTCTGATTTCTGCAGCTACCGGCGATGGGGTCAAGAAGCTTCTATCCAGGATCGTTCAATTGTTGGAACGCGCAGATGGATCTTAACCGGAAAAGCTATTTCAAGAATGCCAGGCGCATTGTTGTTAAAGTGGGCAGTGGTGTGCTTGCCGGTACTGATGGGTTGAACGGGGCGGCCATCCGATCCATCAGCAAGCAGATCTGCGACCTCATGAGCCAAGGGGTAGAGGTCATTCTTGTTTCCTCCGGGGCAATGGTTTCAGGGATGAAGAAGATCAGCCTTGATAAGAGACCGGATGATATTCCCCGGCAACAGGCCGTTGCGGCCATTGGCCAGGCCGGACTCATTCTGGCCTATGAGAAGGCGTTTTCGCAGTGCGGAAAGAACGTGGCCCAGATTCTGTTGACCAGCGACGATTTCAGCAATCGAAAACGATACCTTAATGCAAGAAACACTTTTAACACGTTGCTTTCCTGGGGCGTTGTCCCCATCGTCAATGAAAACGACACGGTAGCGGTGGAAGAGATCAAGGTTGGCGATAACGACAATCTTGCTGCGATGATGACCGTCTTGATGGATGCAGACCTGCTGATTAACCTCACCGACATCGACGGGCTGTATACCGCCAGTCCACGTGAAGATCCCGATGCCAAACGACTCCCCGTGGTGGCATCGATAAACAAAGACATTGAAGCCTTTGCCAGCGCGATTCCCGGTGCCCTGGGTACCGGTGGCATGCTTAGCAAAGTGATATCTGCAAGAAAAGTAACCGCTGCGGGCATCCCCCAGGTGATCGCCAATGGACTGGAACGGGGCATCCTGGCCGCGTTGTTTGCCGGAAAAGACAAGGGCACTTTTTTTGTGCCGAAAGAAAAGCGGCTGGCAAGCCGGAAATGCTGGATTGCTTTTTCCCTGAAGCCCAAAGGCGGACTTGTTGTTGACCGGGGCGCTGCCGATGCTATGGTAAGAAAGGGAAAAAGCCTATTGCCCACCGGTGTTGTGGACGTAGAGGGAGAATTTGGCGTGGGAGCACCGGTGGAATTTAGGCGGATCGAGGGCGATGTGGTCGGAAAAGGGCTTGCCAATTACAGTGCCGCCGACATCCGAAAGATCATGGGTCTTCATTCCAATCAGATCAAGGATCGGTTGGGTACAAAACCCTACGATGAAATCATCCACAGGGATAATCTGGTGATTACCGGTGATGGCACCGATTGACGTTGTATAGGGGGATAATATGACCATTCAATCAACCATTGAGGAGATGGCAAGAGCTGCAAAGGCAGCTGCCGTTGCCATTGCCACGTGTGCAACCGATGAAAAAGATGCGGTGCTTCGGTGTCTAGCCGACGAACTTTTACAGGACGCCGAGACGATAAAGACCGAAAATGAGAAGGATTTGGCCAGGGCCAAAGAAATGGGCTTGTCCGATGCCATGATTGACCGGCTGACGATAACCGATGCTACCATCCAGTCCATGGCCGATGGGCTCAGGGATGTGGCCCAACTTGAGGACCCGGTAGGTGCCATTGTCAAATCCTGGCGTCGCCCCAATGGACTGGAGATCTCACGGATGCGCATCCCTCTGGGGGTGATCGGTATTATCTATGAATCCAGGCCCAATGTAACCATTGATGCCGCCGGTCTTTGCCTCAAAGCGGGAAATGCCGTTATTCTTCGTGGCGGATCGGAAGCGTTTCATTCCAACCAGGCCTTGGCAGGGATCATCAATCGGGTGCTGGATAAGGCAGGCCTTCCCGAAGAAACCGTGCAAGTGGTGCCCACGCGAGATAGGGCGGCGGTTCATACCTTACTGCGCCAGGAGGAAACCATTGATCTTATTATTCCCCGGGGGGGTGAGGAACTGATCCGGTTTGTGGTAGAAAATGCAAAGATTCCTGTTCTGAAACACTATAAAGGGGTCTGTCATGTATATGTGGATGAGGGGTCGGATCACACCATGGCCGGCGATATCTGTTTTAACGCCAAGGTCCAGCGTCCCGGTGTGTGCAATGCCATGGAAACCATGCTGATCCACCGGTCCTTAGCGGATGTCTTCTTGCCCGCCATGGGCAAGCGTTTTGCCGAAGCCGGTGTGGAAATCAGGGGGTGCTCTGACACCTGCCGAATCCTTCCCGAGGCGCTACAAGCCGACGATAGCGACTGGTCTGCCGAATTTCTCGATCTTATTCTTGCCGTGAAGATTGTTGATGACATGGAGGCGGCAATTGACCATATTTCAAGCTACGGATCCCGTCATACCGAAGCCATTGTGACCGCTGATTATGGAAGGGCAAGGCGGTTTGTCAGCAACGTCGATGCATCTGTTGTCCTGGTAAATGCCTCCACCCGGTTCAATGATGGCGGGCAGCTTGGGCTGGGAGCTGAGATTGGCATCAGTACCTCCAAACTTCACGCTTTTGGTCCCATGGGTGTGGAAGAGCTCACCACCACCAAGTTTGTTGTATTTGGCGATGGGCAGATCAGAGAGTAGATATGATGAGAACCGCAAAACGCATGCAGGGCCCCGTGAGGTTTCCGTGAAGGCCACGGGATTGTTTGGCGGCACCTTTAACCCGATTCATCTGGGGCACCTGCACGCTGCCCAGGCGGTTAAGGAGCAGTTTCACCTGGATAAGATGATACTCATTCCATCGGCGCTTCCACCCCATAAAACTCCGGTGGGTATTGCCGATGCCCGGGATCGCATGGAGATGACCCGTATCGCTATCGCCGACCTTGCCGGTTTTTCGGTTTCCGACCTGGAGCTGAAACGAAAGGGGCCTTCCTATACCATCGATACGGTATATCATTTTGAGCAGACATCACCTGCCGATGTTCAGCACTATTTTATCTTGGGACTGGATGCGTTTCTCGAAATCGACACCTGGAAGTCCTACAGGGCGCTTTTTCAGCAGATTGCCTTTATCGTCATGAACCGGCCCGGAGTCGGAGACACCTCCGGTGCGGAGACATGGAAGGTTGCCGGCGAACACCTGAAAGCTGTCGTATCCGAAGGATACCGGTTTTCGACCTCACGATCCTGCTTTGTCCATGCTGAGAACCCGCCGGTCCACATTGCCGATGTGGCGCCTCTGGATACATCATCAACAGAGATTCGTCACCGTATTGGCAAAGATCGGTCCATACAATCCCTTGTCCCCGAAGGCGTGGATAGATATATCAAGAAACAAGGACTCTATCGATGAACGATGGAAACAACGCAAACCTTGAAGCCGCTGTTGCACCCTACCTGAGGGCAGCTTCAGGAAGAAAAGCGCAGCATCTTGTGGCATTGGATGTCCGCGAGCTAACCAGCATCGCCGATGTGTTTATTATCTGCAGCGGGAGTTCCAGCCGGCAGGTATCGGCCATCGGTGAGTATGTCGTCCAGGATCTGAAAGCACAGAAGATCAGGCTCCTTGCCATAGAAGGCAAGAAGGAAGGCAATTGGGTTCTTCTTGATTACGGACATGTGATCATACATGTCTTCTATGAACCGACCCGGGAGCTGTTCGATCTCGAGAGCCTCTGGATCGATGCGAGGCGTCTGAAGACAGACCACCTGGTAGATGAAGCCGACCCGATCTGAACGCAAGAGCGTATATGCCACCAAGGCACGAAGGCACAAAGAAACGATCCAGAATCGTATGTTGTAGAATCCGATCCCGGGAATCAACGACAAATCGGAAGAAAAT
>JAZFSW010000396.1:0-3277 GCA_036446375.1 Desulfobacterales bacterium
GTTCAAGGGGTCGGAAGTTCAAATCTTCTCGCCCCGACCATAAGTTTCTGATAAAATTGGCGGATTGATCGCATGATCGACCCGCTTTTTTTGTGGCGATCCCCCCAGCGAAGCTCGGCGACTGGCCTGGCATTGATTTAACCTTAGTATATCCCTCTACCGTTTACAATCCAATAAACAACCCCCGGTACCCTCCCGACACGCTATGTGGCGCCATGCCAAAGTGGTTGCCCTGGTGTTACCGTGCGCGCAAGATCTATGGCGACATCACACCTTTTTTCGCTTGTGTTTTTTTGTTACATCTGATTCGTTACAGAAGATCTAAGGCCATTGTAGAAAGCTCAATCTTCTCTGTCTTTGAAAGATCGCTGTCTACCGATCCGGTGGGCCGTGCGAAAATGCTGAAAGGAGAATAGGAAATGGAGAACGAGGCATGACTAACAACTGTAAGTCGCCTGATCTTAATGTGGAGAATCTTAAAACCGGTAAATCCTAGAAAAAGGAGGGAATGACATGAGTTTCGAATACATCAAGGTGGAGAAAAAAGAACACGTCACCATCATTACCATGAACCGTCCCGAGGTTAGAAACTGCATCAACCCCTTTGTCAGCCAGGAAATGTCGGCAGTCATCGATGAATTTGATGCCGATCCTGACGCCTGGGTCGGTATCATCACCGGGGAAGGTGAGCTTGCCTTTTCCGCAGGCAATGACCTGAAATTCACGTCCTCTCCCCATACCGCGGAAGAACAGGCCAGAGCGTCAAAACCGTGCAAGGGCGGTTTTGGCGGGATAACCTCCAGATTCGATTGCTACAAGCCGTTTATCGCTGCAGTCAACGGATTGGCATTGGGGGGCGGCTTCGAGATTGCCCTGGCCTGTGACATCATTATTGCCGCTGAGGATGCCTACTTCGGTCTCCCCGAACCCCGAGTGGGATTGTGGCCGGGAGCCGGTGGCGTCTATCGATTGTCCCGGCAGATACCTTACCATGCAGCCATGGGGGTCATTCTTGCCCAGAGAAATCTGACCGCCCAGCAGGCGCTGACCTATGGTATCGTCAATGCGGTGGTCCCCCGTGAAGAGCTGATGAAGACCGCTGAACAGTGGGCAGAAGATGTTATGGTCGGATCCCCCCTTGCCGTTCGTGCCTGCAAAGAAGCAGCGATCAAGGGCAACCATATGAGTTTACAGGAAGCCATGGCGACCTCCTTTCCGGGACAGGCCGCATTGAGAACATCCGCCGATGCTGTGGAAGGTCCCCTGGCTTTTTCCGAAAAGCGAAAGCCGAAGTGGACGGGAAAGTAGATGTCACGCTGTCATCGGGGCTGTCTGGCACCGAAGTGATTGATGAAGGCATACTCACAAGAAAAAAGGAGGATCTATCGTGGCCTACACAGAACTCATTTACACGGTTGAAGACATGGTAGCGACCATAACGCTGAATCGTCCGGAGCGGATGAATGCGTTAACCGGGACAACCTACCGGGAAGCAGCAGAAGCAATTGGCGAGGCCGATGCGGACAATGATGTCCGATCCGTTGTCATTACCGGCGCCGGACGGGGTTTCTGCTCCGGCGATGATGTTAAGGAGCTGCCCGGTGCTCCCAGCCCGGAGCAACTCGCACAGAGGAAAATACCCTCAAAGGCCGGCCCCACACCACTTGCCGAGGCACTGCTGAGCTTCGACAAGCCGCTGATTGCTGCGGTCAACGGGGCGGCTATCGGCTGGGGAATGGATCTGGCGCTGATGTGTGACATCCGAATAGCATCGGAGAACGCCAAGTTTGGTGAGGTATATGTCAGGAGAGGACTCGTTGCCGACATCGCCGGTTGGCTGCTCCTGCCCAGAATCGTTGGCTTGTCCAAGGCCTATGAGATCCTGTTGACCGGCGATATTATTGATGCTCAGGAGGCAGAGCGCATCGGCCTGGTAACCAAGACCGTACCCCATGATGATCTCATGCCGGTGGTTAATGCCATGGCTGCGAAAATGGCCGGGATGCCACCGGTAGCCGTCAGGATGACAAAGGAAGCGGTAAGAAAGGGCTTGGATTATAACCTGCCTGCACTAGGCGAATACCATTCCTACGCCTTGAAGGTGCTCTTTGGCACAGAGGACTTTAGGGAAGGGTCCACGGCTGTATTGGAAAAACGGACGCCCACGTTTAAAGGCCGATAGTCCTTACATGAACCATCGCCGTTCTTTTTCCACCACAGAAAGGGCACGGATTGGACCACGGAAAGAGCAAAATGGTTAGTCCCAGTGTTTTTTCGTTGCAGTGAAGTTCCGTGGGAATCCGTGGTAAAATCAAAATGGAGCAACATCCGTGAAGGAGATCATACAGGCGATTTGCCGATTGCTGGGGCAGGGAGAAAGCATCGTCCTGGCAACGATAATCCGCCATGAGGGATCCACCCCCCGGTCAACCGGCACCAAAATGATTGTTCGCAAGGATGGGACCATCGTCGGAACCATCGGCGGGGGATTGCTCGAGGCGGAAGTGTTGGGATACGCAAAGAAGGTGTTTGAGACCCGACAGGCCTCGATATACCCATTTGACATGACCCACACGGAAGCGGCCGGTATGGGCATGGTGTGCGGCGGCGATATGGACGTTCTCGTGGAATACCTGGCGCCGGACGCTGAAACGATTCAGCTGTTTGAAGCCACCGAAGCGATTCTGCTGAAGGGGCAAAAGTGTATTCTGTCCACCGATTTAGCGGATCTGAGAGCACTACCCCCCTCCCCTCTTCATTGTCTCATCACCGAAGAGGGAAAGATTCTCGGGAATTTTCCCCATCCGCCCCGATGGATGGATGATATCAGGGCAGAAATCGGTGCTACCCGGTTCGCTGCACTGCTACCCATTGAAGAAACAACTTTCTTTCTGGAGCCCTTCCGGGAACTTGGCTTTCTGATTCTATTCGGGGCCGGTCACGTTGCCAAACAGGTCGCCATCAGCAGCCTCAATATGGGATTTCGAACCCTGGTTCTTGATGACCGGCCGGAGTTTGCCAGCCCGGATCACTTCCCGGAGTCCATAGCCGTCAGCGTGCTTACCGATTTCAATAGCTGCCTGGAGGGACTTTCGATCGACGATGACAGCTACCTGGTGATCGTCACCCGGGGACATCGGCACGACAAGGTGGTTCTCTCCCAGGCATTAAAGACACCTGCGGGCTATATCGGCATGATCGGCAGCACGCATAAGAGAGATGCGCTCTATAAAGCGTTGCTCGAGGAGGGATTTTCTCAGACCGATCTTGACCGGGT
>JAZFSW010000397.1:0-7346 GCA_036446375.1 Desulfobacterales bacterium
GGGTATCGTGACACTGGCACCTGCTATGTTTAGGATACGAAGGCATTCCACCGCTTTGTCTATCATGCTTTGCTCTACCTCAAACGGAACATAGGCACCATTAATTCCGACGAGTTTCATCACGGAGGAGAACATGGCAGGAGATCTGGAACGGGAGACCCGCTTATCGCTTAGAATGCAGAAAACCTTCACTTTTCACCCTTTTTTGGAATGCCATTCCGACACGCCTCGCAACCTGCCGGTGCCTCGAGGCCGGGTGACCATCTGCGAGGAGGTATCAATTCCTACAGGTTAAGGAGCCGTTTGATGGAATCGGTGATATCCTCAGCCGAAGCTGGTTTATCAAGATAATCATCCGCTTCCGTGGTCATACCACCGTGATGGGAATAGCGAGTCGAGGATATGTGAGATGAAACGGCAGTTAAGAGAACGATGGGGATGTCCCTGTATGCCGCATCTTCTTTCAGCAGTGAACACATCTTGTACCCATCCATCTCCGGCATCATAACGTCCAGTATAATCGCATCCGGTGGATGTGCCTTTACTTTTCCCATCCCTTCAACACCGTCATAGGCAAACTCGACCTCGAAGCCTTCTTTCTCCAAATGTCCCTGGACAATCGAAGCAAAATCGGGCTCGTCGTCAACCACCAGGATTCTCTTTTTTTCTGCCATAACCGGTCTCCTTTCCTCATACGAAAACCAAATTATCCTGTTCAGGACTTTTTGTTCTTCACAAGCTCATCATGCATCTTCTTGGCATATGCCTTTTTACTTTCGGAAGCATCCTTCACCGTGCCAAGGATGACGCCGGGATCGCCAACCTTGGCGCCAAAGTCGTAGGTTTCGATGCTGTTTCCTTTGGCATCGCTGAAGATCGCTCTTCCCAGCGGGGACCGCGTCATGACCGTTGTCCAGCCATCTTCGGCGCCGATGCCCCCAAAGGAGATGTCGGCATACTCCGAGGCGTAGTCAAGACAATATCGGCAGGCATAGCGTTTCATGAAATCGATCTTGTCCAAAGGAATCGTCTCTTTTCCACCGGATTTCAGATGAATGATCAACGTCTCCTTGATGTTGATCTTCTTCACGTCGTCCCACTGTATCCTGGCAATGGTCTCAAGCTTATCGCGCTCGGCCGCGTCAAAGAGGAAGTTCCCGGAGCAAAACAGCCCCAGGGTATATTTTATGGAATCCGATGGCACGATGCTCATCGCTTCCATCTTACGCAGTGCTTTGATCTGGCAGGGCGTTCCGACCATTGCCACCCGACGCAGGCCCTTTTGTATCATGGGCCGAAATTCTTGCACGGAAGGCGAGTAGGTGGAGTAATCATGGCCGAAGTGGTCCATGCCGTGGGAGCTATCGAAATAAAATCCGGCAGCATCGATGATCTCCTGCCGCGTTGCAGCCAACCGCGGTTCCCGCTCGAAAGATCCGGTCTGATGCGTTACAATGGCACCGTCAATGTGACCCCGGTCAAAAAGGTGAACCAGCAGGGCCGTTACCACACCACCATCTGTGGCGACCTTTCTAATCAACGGATCGCTTGCCCTGGCTGCTGTGGTTTCAATGATATTGCCCATGGGCGGAACCCATCCGGCCACCTTTTTGGTTTCCCCCTCCATCTCATCGATCTCCGGACAGATGGAATAGCAGAGCCCGCACTCGATGCATTTGTCTTTATCCGTGTATACCGGCACACCCTGGCCACTTAACTTCAGAGCACCATAGTTTATGGCGGTACAGAAGGTAACGCATCCGCCACACCGGTGGCACAGGCCGGGGTCCTGGACTTGCTTTATCAGGTCTTCAAAGCGCTTCATGATCTCTCCTAAACGTCGGGCCGGGGATAGAGGCCGGTCGCCTCAACAATTTCCGGCACTTTCTCTTCCCAGTCTATAGCCATGATATGAAAGCCCCTGATGCCTTCAACCGCCTTGAGCCGCTCAATGGACTCAATGCAGATCTTGATCCCCTCATCGGCTTGTTTTTCCTTGGGGGTCCCGGCCATACGCTTGACGACATCTTCCGGAACATCCATGCCCGGAACGCGGTTCTTCATGTAACGGGCCATGCCCGCTGATTTCATGGGCGTCAGCCCCGCCAGGATAGCAACCTGCTCATGGAGTCCCCGGTCCACCACCTGCTTCATCCAGTCTTCAAACTTGTCCAGGTTGTAGATGCATTGGGTCTGAATGAATTCTGCCCCGGCCGCCACTTTTTTTGCCAGACGGGGAAGGCGGATCTCGAAAGGATCGGCAAAGGGGTTGGCTGCCGCCCCCACAAACATTTCGGGGGGGCGCTTGATATCGTCACCACCGAGGAATTTGCCTTCATCCCGCATCAGCCTCACGGTCTGGAGCAGTTGCATGGAATCCAAATCGTGAACATTCTGACCACTGGCATGGTCGCCGAAGCTCTGATGATCTCCGGAAAGACACAGAATGTTGTGAATATCCCAGGAAGCTGCACCGAGAATGTCACTTTGAAGGGCAATCCGATTCCGGTCCCGGGTGACCATCTGAAGTACCGGTTCCAGCCCCATGGTCTTGAGGCGGATACAGGCGGACAGGGAACACATCCGACAGACCGACGTCTGGTTGTCGGTGATGTTGATTGCATCCACATGGTCCCTGATCAGCTCGGCTTTTTCAATGATCGCTTGGGGGTCTGTGCCGCGCGGCGGTCCGCATTCGGAAGTGACCGCATAGTGGCCGGCGGCAAGAACTTTCTCCAGTTTGCTCGGGGTCTTCGTATTACTCATCTGCCAAATCCTCTCTGACCAGTTTACGGGGTCCACCGGCTCTGTCGGTGGACCAGTCTTTGATAGGCGTGAGCTTCTCGTAATCGCTTTCCAGTCTGCCCAGCAGGCGGAGCCGGTCGACAATCAGCTGCCAGGCACAATCCAGATCCTTGCTGATCTCGCACTTGCCGTCCGTGGAACCACCGCAGGGACCGTTGAGAACCCGCTTGGCGCACCGGGCCACCGGGCAGATGCCGCCGGTCTCTCCCAGGATGCACTGGCCGCAGGCCTGGCACCGCTCTGTGTAAACACCGAGCTTCTCGACAGCCCCCAGAAAGGTGGTATTAAGCCCGGGATAAATCTGTTTGGGATATTTTTCCGCCATGAACTGGACGCCAACACCGCAGGCCGTGGTCAGCACCGCTTCAGTCTGTTGAATTTCCTCTTCGGCGGTTTCAAAGAACTCATGCTCACACTGGCGCTCAATGCCCGAATGGGTAATCTCGATATCCACCCCGTCCTGGGTCGCCTTCATCCGCAGCATGGAAGCCAGTATCTCGGCCTCTTTGTTGCCGCCCTGGTGGCAAACGGCAACACAGGTATTGCATCCAAAGACCAGGACCTTCCTATGGTCTTTGATCATGCCCCATATCTCTTCCAGAGGTTTTTGCTCACCGACAATCATGCTGATTTACTCCTTTCCCGTCTTCTGCAGAGCGACCCAGATGGGAGAGGGACCGAGTTGTTTGATGCGCTCAACAAACTCGGTGCAGATCTCTGCCCACCTTGTCCCCATTGCCGCCGAGAGGTTAAACATTTCAAGCCGTTCAGGATTGATGTTGACCTGAGGCAAGAGGTTTTTCAAATGAATGATCCGTTTCTTTGCGTTAAGATTTCCTTCCAGGAAATGGCATTGTCCCTCCAGTCACCCGGCCACAAACAGGCCGTCTACCCCCCGCTCAAAGGCCCGCAGCACATAAGCGTGATCCAGCTTTCCGGTGCAGGGCAGCGGGATAATTTTGACACGGGGCGAATACGAGAGCCGCATCACACCGGCAAGATCGGCTGCCGCGAAAGCGCAATAGTGGCAGGCCATTGCCAGCACATTGGGTTCCCATCCCTTGGGTGCTTCATGAAACGACTCAACGGCGGGGATATCGTCTTGTTCTACTGCCGCCTGTGCTTTTCCTGACATTCGATCATCTCCTATCTATTGGATTTTCCTGAAGGAATAATCTTGCCACCAAGACACCAAGGCACAAAGTTAAGTTATGATGAAAAGTCATTCTTTGTGTCTTTGTGCCTTTGTGGCCATTCTTTCCGTCTTACCCGCCTCAGGACAAAATACATCACGATACTCCTTCCGGGATATTGCGTTCGGTTCCCGCATCAATCATGGCCATTACCTGATCATCCCGGAAACTGTTGACCTGAAATGCCTTGGCCGGACAGACCCCGGCGCAGATTCCGCAGCCCGTACACATCACTTCGTTGTGGCTGACCTTTCCGTCTTCATCGATAAAGGGCGAACCATAGGGGCACAGACGCATGCACGCCAGGCAGGACATGCACAGATCCCGGTTATGCTTTGAGATGATGCCCGATACATCCAGTCGGTCATGGGAAAGCAACACCCCTGCACGGCCGGACGCAGCCAAGGCTTGGCTGAGCGTTTCATCCAGATTCTTGGGCGCGTGGGCCAAACCGGCAACATAGATGCCCTCGCTGGGAAAATCGACCGGACGAAGCTTGACATGGGCCTCGAGGAAATAACCATCCGAATTGACGGTCAGCTTGTATTCTCTGCCGATCGTCTCGGTGGTCGGATGGGGTCGAAGTCCGGTGGAAAGCACTACATAATCCGGTGTCAGCAGGACATCCCGATTCATGACATAATCAAATGACGTCACCTGAAAACTACCGTCCACCACGGTCACATCCGGTTTCCGATCCACTTCATAGCGTATGAACAGAACCCCCAATTGTCTTGCTCTGGTGTAATAATCTTCTCTGAGACCATAGGTCCGAATATCCCGGTATAGGATGGTGACGCTCGCATCCGGGGATTTTTCCTTGATGGCAATGGCATTCTTGATGGCATCCTGGCAGCAGATCCGGGAGCAGTAATTGTGGGGCTCTTCCCGTGATCCCACGCACTGGATCATCAGATAATGATCCCCGCCGGGATCAAGACCATTGGCGATGTTTTTTTCAAGATCCCGCTGGGTAATGATCCGGTCGCTTTCCCCGTACCCGTATTCATCCGGTTCATATTCCACACCACCGGAAGCCACCACAATGGCGCCGTGAACGAACCGATCCCCGGTGGTCAGAACGGTTTCGAAATTGCCGACAAATCCGCTGGTAGCATCGACTTCAGCCCCCTTGTAAACCGAGACCCGGGAATGGGCTTCTACTTGGGAGATTTTTTCTTTGACAAAGGTCTGAACGTCGCTGCCATCCAGGGTTCGGAAAACCCCAAGGCTCAAGCCACCCAGCTCCTTTTCACGCTCCACCAGGTGCACATCAAATCCCTGGTCGCCCAGAGAAATGGCTGTCGTCATGCCGGCCACGCCCCCACCGATGACCAGGGCCGCCGGTGTCACTTGCACCGAATCGGTTTGAAGCGGTTCCAGGTGACGCGCCTTTGCCACGTTCATTTTCACAATATCCGTGGCTTTTTCTGTGGCAGCTTCATTCATGCCCATGTGACACCAGGAGCATTGCTCTCGAATATCGGCCAGCTCAAACAGATACTTGTTCAGACCGGCATCCCGAATCGTATCCTGGAACAGGGCCGCATGGGTCCGTGGTGTGCAGGAGGCCACGATGACCCGATTCAGCTTGTTTTCTCTCACCTGTTCCTTGATTTCATCCTGGCCGTTGGGCGCACAGGCATACATAAGGTCATCGGTGTAAACGACGTTTTCCTCATCGGCCATCGTTGCCGCCACCTTCTTTACATCGATGGTCCCCGCGATATTGATACCGCAATGGCAGACAAAAACCCCGATCCGCGGATCCTGATCGCTGACATCCACCTCGGGGGGCAGCTCCGGGGTGGTGATTTCCGACCCCCGCGCCTCTCCGAGAAGGGCCATACTTCGACCGGCAACGGCACTGCCCTGGGTCACGGTTTCGGGAATATCCTTGGGACCCTGAAAGGTTCCGGTGACATAAATGCCTGGCCGGCTGGTCTCCACCGGTGTAAAGGAGGCGGTTTCAGCGAACTTGTGGTCATTGAGATCGATGCCGAAGGTTTTGGCAAATTCCATGGCATCCGGATGGGGCTGGAATCCGATGGAAAGAACCACCATGTCAAATACTTCCTCAACCAGCGTTCCGTCTGTCTGGGAATAGCGCAGAATCAAATTGCCGCTACCGGATTCTTCCCGAATATCAGAAATCATGGCCCTGCGATATACCACGCTGAACTCATCCTTGGCCCGATCCACATACTTGTCGAAGTCTTTCCCGAAGGCCCGCATTTCCATGTAAAAAACGCTGGGTTGTATGCGGCTGTCATGCTCCTTTGCTATCACTGCCTGCTTTGTCGCATACATACAGCAGACCGATGAGCACCAGGGGTTGGCATTCTTTGGATCCCTCGACCCAACGCACTGAATCCATGCAATGTTTTGAGGATGGCGCTCATCGGAGGGACGTTTGATTTCGCCCAGGAACGGACCGGAAGCCGATAAAATCCGCTCAAACTGGAGAGAGGTCACCACGTTGGGCCAGCGCCCGAGTCCAAGTTCACCCCGAACGTCCGGATTGTAGCGTGCCAGCCCCGGACTGAGGATAATGGCACCCACCTTCAGATCGAATTGTTTTTCAGTATCGTCCCAGTTGATTGCGCCCGGTTCGCAGAATTTCTCACAGGCTTTGCAGCGCCCCCGCTGAAAGTATATGCAATTGTCCCTGTCAATGGCCCGCGTCAGGGGGACGGCTTGGGGCAGGATCGTATAGATCGCTTTGCGCTTGCTCAACCCTTGCTCAAACGCGCTCACTACCAGCCTGGGACATTTCCTTTCACACGCCCCGCAACCGGTACATTTTTCCGCATCTACATATCGGGGTTGCTGATGCACGGTCACAGAAAAATCTCCGGGCGTGCCGTCCACTGCCACGACTTGGCTCAGGGTATGCAATTCAATATTGGGGTGCCGTCCCACCTCAACCATCTTGGGGGAAATCATACACATGGCGCAATCGCCTGTGGGAAAGGTCTTGTCCAGCATGACCATGGTCCCGCCAATGGCAGAATCGCGCTGGATCATATGGACCTTAAAACCGCTGTCTGCCAGATCAAGGGCCGCCTGCATCCCGCCGATACCGCCACCTGCAATCAGAACCGATCCGCGTTTCTTGTCTGGGCTGTCATTGCTCATCCTGCGCCAACTCCTTTAGCCGTGTCGTACCGTCTATGAAATGCCGGTCCGTTTGAAGCGCTTCCGGGGAAATGCCCAGCGCCACGCCCACCACTTCGGTGATGAAGAAAACCGGCAGACGATCCTCAATGCCGTTTCTTTCACAGAATGCATTCTGATGAACATCCATGTTCATCTGGCACATCGGACAGGTGACCACAAAACAATTGC
>JAZFSW010000398.1:0-2595 GCA_036446375.1 Desulfobacterales bacterium
ACGCCTGTGTCGACAAGGTTACACCTTGACGCCCCAATCTTGCGGCGATATTGACAGTCTTGCCGATGACATCGAAACGCTCATCCCCTTTCGGACCAAAACTCCCGGCGATAACGGGGCCAACATGCATGCTGATATTGAGATGGGTGTCGATCCCGAATTCTCTGCCGCACCGCCTTGCAGCACCGGACAGGTCACACAGCGCAAAGATCAGCGTCTCAACCGATTCTTCAGGGCACACGACAAGGCCGGCATCGCCGATGAATTTCACGATACGTCCTCCGGCCGGTTCCAGGCCATCGGCTGCGAGTTGGTAGAGCTTCTGGAGAAAACTCGCAACAAGCGCATCTTCGTTGGTATTCGTCCACTTCGCCATTCGAGATAAATCGAAGAAGGCGACGCCAAGGGTTACAGTTTGGCAGTCCGGGGGTAACACGATGGGTGATTTGGATTGTGATAAGGTGGTTTCAGACATGATACTTCCTCCATCTATTAGGACATATAACGTTGGCCTCAGCAAACACACCGTTTCCCGATCCAACTCCGGACCATGTACCACATTGACTACAGAGATTGCAAGCGTTTACTTTGGAGTGCATCAAAACGCTTGATAATTAAACCCTGTTGCCTTATCTTCCCTAAGAAAAAATGCCTTCATCATCCGATACAGCCCATCAGTTTGTAACATCTTTCCAAAAGGCCATCCTGCTTGAAATGGAAGCGATGCGGGAACGCCTCGGCCCTTTCGAAGTGCCCGTTGGTGAAGGTTCTGTCGTGGATGAAAGAGAGGGTCGGGAGACCCATCTTTATTCCTTCCAGATTCTGACTCCCAATGACAAACTTGTACTGAACGCAGAATGTTCCTTGCGATACGACACCGGGGAGCACCTGGTCAGTATCACGGCAATAGAAGACAATGTCGTAACGATTGCGTGCAGCAACAGAATAAGATTGAACCAGGAATCATACGTACTGGTCATCTATCCCTGGTTTCTATACGAGAAATTGCGCGAAGTGCTGGGCGGACTGCTGAAATCAGATGATATCCATATAGATAGCGCCCTGAGGACATTTGGCAAGAGGGCGCCCATTCGACAGACCAGCCCGACAGCGTTTTCCCATTCTGAATTAAACGCCAGCCAGCAGAAAGCCATTGAACTGTGCTGCGAAAGCAATCTTGCGTTCGTGTGGGGTCCTCCCGGCACCGGAAAAACGACGACCCTGAGTCATATCGTAACAGAACTACTCCACAAGGGGTGTAGAATCCTCGTCACATCCACAACCAATGCAGCGGTGGATCAGGTTCTGGCCCAACTCAATACCCTTGAAGCGACAAAGACATATTTTGAGGCCGGCGAAATCCTTCGGGTCGGCCAAACCGGTGATGAGACCCACGGTGCCGGTCTGCGGGAAGTACTGTATCGTTTAAACGCCGATGCCCGGAAGGAAATAGGACAGATCGAAAAACTTCCCATTGAATTGCGGGGACGGATCAAACAATGTGACATGTTGCTGGAAAAACTGGATAAAGCGGGAGTGGCCTCGCAACTGGATCTATTTGAGCCGATTCGATCCGACAGGCTCAGGGACTGGGATCTTGCGCCGATCTTCGCCCAGGCGCGTATCCATCGGATCCTTGGCTTGACCCTTGCGGAACAGAGGGACCTGATTGCCAGGCGACGCAATCGACTCGAAACACTGTGTGCCCTCTACGATGAAAAGATGCTATCGCTAACGGATAAGCTGCAAAGCAAAGCAAAGGATATCGTTTCCGATTCCCGCCTGGTTCTATCCACGATGACCAATGTTTACATTTCCCGGATATTGGCCGGGCAGACATTCGATGTGGTTATCATTGAAGAGGCCGGTATGGCCATTCTTCCCACCCTCTTCTATTGCACATCACTTGCCAGGGACAAAGTAATCATAGTGGGGGATCCCAAACAACTTCCCCCCATCATACAATCCCGGGATCCCTATGTACGAAAAGCAATGGGAAGGAGTATTTTCGACATCAGTGTGCCCCACCCTCACAGCTCCGATGTGGTTGTCATGCTGAATACACAATATCGCATGCACCCAACGATTGGAAATATGGTCAGCAGCCTGTTTTACGGCGGGACACTCCTCAATGGTGCCGATGTCTCTGTTCGGCGCGCCATTGCCGCCGGAAGACCGTACGCCGGAGAAGCTGTGGTGATAGTAGATACTGATGGGCAGGCCGCTTGCACAACCCAGGAGGGAAGCTTTTCGCGGATAAACCGAAAAACCGCCGAGCTCTGCAGTCTTCTTGCCCGGGCGGCCATTGAAGATGGGCAGAATTCCATTGCGATAATCACACCCTACGTGGCTCAATCCCGCCTGATAAGAACGCTGATTTCCCAATTCGAACCGGACACCACCCGGGTGGAATGCCGTACCGTTCACCGTTTCCAGGGAAATGAAAGGGACATCGTGATCCTGGACACGGTAGACGCAGATCCCTTAAGACCCGGCGTTCTACTTACCGATCTTTCACCCCATTCGACCTCAGCCAACCTGATCAATGTGAGTATATCCCGGGCACGGGGCAAGTTAATCATCGTATCTGATCTC
>JAZFSW010000399.1:0-13413 GCA_036446375.1 Desulfobacterales bacterium
TCACCAATACCGGCAAGACCGGTAAAGGTGCGTGGGTTTGCACCAAGGGCAACCCCCAGTCGTCTGATTTCTGTGAGACCCCGGGTAATCAAGGCCGCCCGTGTGTTTAGCCCCAGGCCCAGGCCGTCTATTATCCCTGCCGCGATGGCAATGACATTCTTTGTCGCACCTCCCAGTTCCACCCCCAGCGTGTCGTCATTGGTGTAGACTCTGAAATAGGGGGTTGAAAAGATATTCTGCACCACCTGGGTTACCTTCGGGTCTGAAGATGCTACGGTGATTACAGTGGGAACCTGCTGGGCGACTTCTCTAGCGAAACTGGGACCGGAAAGGGCTGCCAGCTGATTGCCGGCAATGCCGGGAAGCACCTCTCTGAGAATGCCGGTCATCGTCAGATGCGTCTTTATTTCAATGCCTTTGGATGCCGATACGACGATAGCCGTATCGGGAATAGCATCGGCCAGTTGCTCAACGGTTTCTCGCATCACATGGGAGGGAACAACGATCAATACCAGGTCTTTTCCGGATACGACTTTCTTCAGGTCATTGGAGGGGTTCAGGTTGTCCGATAATGTAATGCCCGGGAGAAAAACCCTGTTTTCTCTGTGATCCTGAATCTGATCCCTTACATCTTTTTCAAATACCCATAGATCGACGCCATAGCCTTTTGAAGCGAGCAGATCGGCCAGAACGGTTCCCCAACTCCCCGCCCCTACAACACCTATTTTTGCGGCATCGATGTTTGTTTCGTCCATCATGATTCAGTGCCGCCCTCGTCTTCCGTGATTTCCCCGGGTGGTTCGTCGGGCCCTTCATCTTCTTCTTTTTCAGCAAGTCCGGCGATGCCGATAACCCGCTCTTCGGGTCCCATACCGATAAGTTTCACCCCCTGGGTGTTACGGCTGATAACCGAAACGCTGCGAATGGGTATCCGTATCAATTTCCCCGCATCGGTCATGAGCATCAGATCGTCATCTTCATCTACGAGACGTATCGCCACAACCTGGCCATTTCGCTCACTGGTCTTGATGGTGATGACACCCTTGCCCCCGCGTTTTTGCACGGGGTATTCATCGATGGAGGTCCGCTTGCCATATCCATTTTCTGTTGCGACAAACAGGGTCTGGCCATGGCTCAGCACCTCCATGCCCACGATTCGATCCGCGCCGTCGAATCGGATGCCGCGGACCCCCATGGCCACTCGACCGGTGGGCCGGACGTCGGACTCGTGGAAACGAATCGATTTTCCCATCGCGGTACAGAGAAATACATTCATTGTGCCGTCGGTTATTCTGGCCTGGATCAGTTCATCGCCCTCTTGAAGATTCAAGGCGATGATCCCTCCGGCTCTGGGCCGGGAATAGGCCATGAGATCGGTCTTTTTTACCAGTCCTGCTCTTGTCGCCATGAGAATATGGGAACCCGGCTCAAATTCGGGCACCGCCAATATGGTGGTCAACGCCTCGTCAGGCGCCAGATTGAGAAGATTGACGATCGCCTTTCCGCGGCTGACACGACCGGCCTCGGGAATCTCGTATACCTTGCGCCAGTAGACCTTTCCCCTATTGGTGAAAAAGAGAAAGGTGTGGTGAGTCGATGCCACGAAAAGGTCGGCCACGAAGTCTTCAGCCTTTACGCCCATGGCCTTTTTCCCCTTGCCCCCCCGGTGCTGGCTCGTGTAGAGCGTGATGGGATTGCGCTTGATATAGCCACTCTTGGAAAGGGTAACGACCATATCCTCTTCAACGATCATATCTTCAAGGGTTATTTCTTCGGTGGTTTCGCTGATATCTGTCAGGCGCTCATCGCCATAGGCGTCCTGCATCTCTGCGAGCTCTTCTTTGATAATATCCAATATGAGGCGTTCGCTGCCCAGAATCTCTTTGAGGTGGGCAATATCCTTGAGCACGGC
The DNA here is from genome assembly GCA_036446375.1 of Desulfobacterales bacterium. GTDB lineage: Bacteria > Desulfobacterota > Desulfobacteria > Desulfobacterales > JAZFSW01 > JAZFSW01. The sequence goes on from JAZFSW010000399.1 coordinate 1,913, forward strand.
ATCATATTCTTCTGCTATCTTTTCCCGTTCCAGACCGGTAAGCCTCTGCAGCCGCATCTCAAGAATCGCCTGGGCCTGAATGGTCGTCAGGTCGAACGCTTCGATCAGCGCGGCCTTTGCCTCATTGGGTGATGCCGATCTGCGAATCAGCGCCACAATATCATCAAGATTATCCAGGGCGACTTTCAGGCCTTCGAGGATGTGAGCGCGAGCCTCGGCTTTGTTCAGATCGAACTGGGTTCGCCGGGTGATAATAACTTTTCGATGCAGAATAAAGTGCTCGAGAATCTCCTTGAGGGTGAGCAGCTCGGGTCGGTTATTGACCACGGCAAGAAGGATAATGCCGAAACTGACCGCCATCTGGGTATGTTTATACAGCTGGTTGATCGTGACTTCCGCGATCTGGCCTTTCTTGAGCGCCACTGCAATCCGCATCCCCTCTCTATCCGATTCGTCCCTTACGAACCGAATCCCTTCCAGCTGTTTGCGATTGATCAGCTCTGCGATTTTCTCGATAAGTCTGGCTTTGTTGACCTGATAGGGGAGCTCGGTTACCACGATGGTCTCGTTATCTGTTTTCTTGTCCTTTTCAACGTTGAGCTTTGCCCGTATTCGAATAATCCCGCGACCGGTTTTATAGGCACTATAGATGCCATTGGTCCCGTATATGGTACCACCGGTGGGAAAGTCAGGGCCGGGGATAATTTTCATCAGCTCTGCTAAGGTGATATCGGGGTTGTCGATAATCGCCTTTGTCCCCGAAACGATTTCAGAAAGGTTATGGGGCGGGCAGTTGGTTGCCATACCAACGGCGATTCCCGATGAGCCATTGATGAGCAGGTTCGGGATTTTTGCGGGAAGGACAAGAGGCTCCGTTAGTGACTCATCGAAATTGGGTCCCCAGTCTACCGTGTCTTTTTCCAGATCCTCCAGCATCTCATGGGCCAGCCGGGTCATTCTTACTTCGGTATATCGATAGGCCGCAGGAGAGTCGCCGTCCACGGATCCGAAATTCCCCTGGCCATCAACCAGGGGGTATCTCAAGGACCAATCCTGCGCCATTCGTACGATGGCGTCATAGGCTGCCGCATCACCATGGGGATGGTATTTGCCGATAACATCCCCGACAATACGGGCAGATTTCTTGTAGGCCCTGTTCCAGTCGTTCTTGAGCTCCAGCATGGCAAAGAGTATGCGTCTGTGCACGGGCTTAAGCCCATCCCGTACATCAGGCAAGGCTCTGCCGATGATGACACTCATCGCATAGTCGAGATAGGAATCCTTCATCTCGCTTTCGATACTAACACCTGGGATTATTTCCGTATCCATCCTGTGACAACCCAATCATTTATGAAGTTAACTGCGGATTTGGTGAACAAATTAGTATAATTTTAATCGCCTAGAGGATCAACCAGTTTCTGATAGCTCGCACGATAAATGTCGGTCAACGTCAAGAAAGCGGTTACAATCAGGGGACCGTAAATTATACCGAGCAGCCCAAAGAGTCTTAGCCCGCCCATGATGGATAATACCACCAGCAAGGTGTGCATCTTAACCCGTTTGCCTACCAGTTTGGGTTTGAAAACATATTCGATCACACCGGAAAGCAAAACGTAAAAAACCACAAAGAATATGCCGGCCCCGATCCTGCCCTTGATAAACAGGAGGGCTGCTGCCGGCAAGAAAACCACACCAATACCGATAATGGGAAGAAATGCAAGAAACGCCATAATCACCCCCCATAGAAAGGGTGAGGTGAAACCAAACAGCGAAAAAACGACCCCGCCCAATGTGCCCTGTATCAGGCCCCCGAGGCCATTGCCCACAAGAATCGCTCGCGCGATATCCTTGAATTTCTGGATTAATTGCTGATCCTGATCTTCGGGTAGCGGTGAAAGATCGGTAATAAAAGAGACGAGCCGGTTGCCATCGATGAGAAGATAATAGGCAATGAGAAGCATGAAGAAAAAGTAGATCAGGAATTGGAGCACATTGGTGGCCACGGAACTGGCCTGTTCATACAAGAACAGACCGACAACCTTCCCTATGTCTGAAATTGAGCTTTGGAGTTGTTCACCGGTAAAGGCCATGCCATAATCGGACAAGACAGCGTTTATCCGTTCGAGGATCTGGTTGTTCTTAATATATTCCTGAATCTGGTTGCTCAATACCGCGTTTTTTCCCATCAGATACAGATCATAGGCTTCTGTTGATAATATACCGACAAAAAAAACGATCGGGACGAACAAGAGGAAGAAGATGACTACACATGTTAGAAAGGCAGCCAGCGGCGGCTTCATCTTCCTGCTGAAGATGACAAACACCCAGTTAAACATTCCTGTCACCACAGCGGCTAGAACCAGAACCGACATGAAAGGCGAGAAAAGCCGGATCAGCAGGAAACATGAGATGAGAAACAGCCCCAGGAAGAACCAGAGGATCATGTTCGGGGCAGAGTTGCTTTCCATATTATCCAGTCCTCTGGGTTGTGGCGAGCGAGCGGAGCGGTCGAAAGGAACCGTGTTTTCAGACAACTGTTTCGGTATGAATGATCAGGATCGCTGTATCACGCGATATGCCCACGGGCCTCTTTCACGATTTGAGATGATCCGGTGCGAGGGAATTGGGATAGAGATATAGCGAAAAACGGAAGGGAAGACCTTTTGTCTGCTTCATTTGCTGAAAAACCCACCGGCAACACCGACAAGAAGGATTTCGAAAATGGCGACTGCCGTATAGCCCCCAAAAACAGCATAGACGATGCCGCCACCGACAATAGCCGGCATGCCAAAAAAAACCAGGATTCCCAACTTCCTGCTGATATTCATCTTGAAAAACCTCCCGTTAATTATTACCCTGATAAATCGATCAAATATTAGCAGTTACCGGCTTTCAAGTAAAGGAAAAAGCGGACAAATGTGAGCCAAAGATGTCCCTCAAATTTCTCTTCTGGGCCGATGGGTGCTGAGAGAGGAAACAGAGCATTAACGACGGGCAAACCGACCATGTGCCTCATACTTTTCGCATACAAAGATCATCCTGATTACTCGATGATTGTAGCCGCCAATCGGGATGAATATTACCAGCGCCCCACCCTGGCGCTGGATTTCTGGGAAGATGCTCCCGACATTCTTGCCGGTCGAGACCTCGAGGCAAAAGGGACATGGCTCGGCATGTCCCGAACCGGTCGCATCGCTGCATTGACTAATTTTAGGGGTGCAGCACCCCCCCTCACCGATCCGCCTTCCCGGGGTGAGCTTATCAGAGATTTTCTGGCCGGAAAAACGTCACCGGAAGACTATCTTCAGCGCGTTAGGGCCATGGGCCACCAGTACAATGGCTTCAATCTGCTTGCCGGCGAAGGAAACGCCCTGTGTCATTACTCGAACAGGGGATCTGGTGTATCTGATTTCAAGCCAGGCATCTATGGTTTGAGCAACGATACGCTTGGCAGCCAGTGGCCCAAGATTGTTAAGGGAAAGGCCGGTTTTGCCAGAATGATCTCAGGGGAAACACCACTGTCTGTTGAAGCGCTTTTTGAGCTCCTTGAAGATAGATCCTTCCCCCCGGACGATGCGTTGCCCCCTGACGATCCTGGCAGGGATATGGCGCGGATCGTCTCCCCTCTATTTGTGGAAGGCCAGCACTACGGCACGCGATCGTCTTCGGTCATCCTCATAAAGAAAACAGGTGAGGTCACCTTTGCCGAACGAACCTTTGTGCATCATGAAGAGGGGTCGGTCGAACAGGAGATACGGAAATTTGAATTTGTCGTGCAGTGATGGGGAGTGAGCAGAAATATGTCTGAAGATCAGTTGTTCATCGGTATCGATAGCGGAACACAGGGGACCAAAGCGGTTGTCCTGAGCCGTGAGAATGGTAAGATTCTTTCCACGGCCTATGCGCCCCATTCCCTCATTGAGAACAACGCGGGCAGGAGAGAACAGGAACCGGCGTGGTGGATAGCGGCTTGTCGAAGTGCAATTTCGCAGTGTCTAGAGGCCACCGATGTGTCCAGAAAACAGGTCAGGGCCATCGGTGTTTCGGGACAGCAGCATGGGATGGTGCCCCTGGATAAGGAAGGAAATGTGATCCGTCCCGCCAAGCTATGGTGCGATACGGAAACCGGACCTCAGAGTGAAGCAATCACCCGGCGAATCGGCGGTCCTGAAAACGCCATTGAAATGATGGGAAACGCCGTGGCCGTGGGCTTTACCGCCTCTAAGATTCTCTGGATGAAGGAGAATGAACCGGACAATTATGCCCGGTTGACGACCGTGTTGCTCCCCCACGATTATATCAACTACTGGCTCACCGGTGAAAGGAAGACCGAATATGGTGATGCGTCGGGTACCGCCTATTTTGATATTAGAAACCGGTCCTGGTCGGAACCGGTCCTCCAGGCCATTGACGATTCAGGCAAGCTTGCCGCCTGCCTGCCGGAGCTGATACGTTCCGAGGCACCTGTGGGAACGCTTCTTCCTGAGATTGCGGATGAGTTCGGTTTTCGTCCCGATGTCATCGTATCTTCCGGGGGCGGTGACAACATGATCGCAGCCATCGGCACCGGCAATGTCAGCCCCGGGGTGGTTACAGCCAGCCTCGGCACCTCGGGTACCATCTATGCCTGCACCGACCAGCCGGTGATTGATCCGAATGGGGAATTGGCCGCCTTCTGCTCCAGCACCGGATCGTGGCTGCCCCTGGTATGTACGATGAATGTGACCGTTTCCACCGAGCTAACCCGAGCCCTGCTCGGAATGGACGTGCCCGCAATGAATCTTTGTGCGTCGGCCGCCCCCGTCGGTGCCGAAGGCATAATGCTGCTTCCCTATTTTAATGGGGAAAGGACCCCGGCGTTGCCCAATGCCACGGCCAGCCTTTTTGGACTATCCAGTGTCAACTGGTCCAGGGAAAATCTTTGCCGTGCCGCGATGGAAGGGCCGACTCTGGGACTTCGATATGGGCTGGATGTCTTAAAGCGACAGGGAATCGCACCGGAACAGATCCGCCTGGTCGGCGGGGGGTCACAAAGCGGTCTCTGGCGCGAAATCGTTGCGGATATCTTTGACTGTCCGGTGGTGTGTCCGGAGATTTCAGAAGCCGGCGCGCTGGGGGGTGCCATCCAGGCCCTGTGGTGCTTTGCGCATGAAAAAGAAGGCGGGGCATCCCTGGACAACATCACCGGTGAATTTGTAATTCTTGATGCATCCACCCGAGTCGAGCCGCAGCAAGATCGGGTCTCACAATATGCCGAGATCTACCAGCGATACCTGCAACTCAACGATGCAATGACGCCGTTGTTCTAAGAGATGAACGCCCAATCACGCCATGGCGTGATTCAACGTCCATTCCTTTCTCTTGCTCTTCATTCACTCACGCCATGGCGTGATTGGATGTTCGATGTTCGACGTTCATCCCTATCCCTGCCTTTCATTCACCCTTCGATGTTGCCCGTCCCTTCTTCCATCTCGCTTTCAGATCCCGCCACTTGTCCAGCCGGCTCTTTATCGTCTTCTCATACCCCCTTTCCGTGGGAGAATAGAATCGGCGACCCTGGATCTCGTCTGGCAGATAATCCTGGGGGCTATAAGCATCCTTGTGATCATGGGCATACTGGTATCCTTTCCCGTATCCCAGTGATTTCATCAAACCCGTCGGGGCGTTTCGGATATGAAGGGGGCTGGCAAGTGTACCGGAGTGTCCGATCTCTTCTTTCGCCTTTTCATAGGCAACATAGATGCTGTTGCTCTTTGGAGCGGTGGCAAGATAAATGGCCACCTGGGCCAGGGCCAGTTCCCCTTCCGGACGACCGAGAAAGCGGAATGCCTCCATCCCGTTGAGTGCTATCTGCAGGGCCACAGGATCGGCATTGCCGATATCTTCCGATGCGAACCTGACCATCCGGCGGGCGACATACAGGGGATCTTCCCCTGCTATGACCATTCGGCCAAGCCAGTAAACCGCTGCATCCGGGTCGCTTCCCCGCAAGGCCTTATGTAAAGCCGATATGAGGTTGTAGTGTTCCTCTCCGGCCTTGTCATATCGCAAGGCCTTTTTCAATAGCGCGGTTTCGATTTCCGGCAGGTCGATGCAGATGGCCTCTTCCGGGCCTGACCCGGTGCTTCCCGATAGAACCAGGGAAATCGCCGATTCAAGGCCATTTAGCGCCATGCGGACATCACCATCGGCAATCCCGATGAGATGAGACAAGGCATTTTCGGTTATAGATAGATCGTATTTGCCATATCCCCTGTCTTTGTCGGCCAACGCCTGCTTGAGGACCAATCTGATCTCATCGGAAGAAAGCGCAGACAGCGTGATGACGCGACATCTGGATATCAGCGCCGGAATCACTTCAAAGGAGGGGTTTTCGGTGGTCGCCCCGATAAGGGTTAATAGGCCGCTTTCGACATGGTGTAGAAATGCATCCTGCTGGGCCTTGTTAAACCGGTGGATCTCATCGACAAAGAGGATGGTCTTTTTCCCGGAGAGCTTTCGCTGGGCCTTTGCTTCTTCAATAACCGATCGGATCTGTTTTACACCGGAGAGAACAGCGGAGAATTGAGCAAAATGGGAATCGGTCTCCTGGGCGATGATCCGTGCAAGGGTCGTCTTCCCGCACCCCGGCGGACCCCACAGAATCATCGAAAAGGTTCGGTCTTTTTCAATGGCGTTGCGTATTAAGGTTCCCTCGCCCACCACATGGGTCTGTCCGACAAATTCACCGAGGTTGCGAGGGCGTATCCGGTCTGCAAGGGGTCTATATGCATCCACGGTTTCATCCGTATGCTTATCGAACAGGTCCAATCCGTTACTCCCCATTGGGTATCCACATCGGCTGCCCTGTGTATTAATTTCCCAATCGTGGGCTTTTCCGGGTGACGCGCCTTCTGTTCTTCCCCTTTTTCAGACGCCCGGTCTTCGGCTTTCTGGACTCAAAGTCAATCTTGCCTGTTCGCAAGCGGAAGATAAGGCGGAGGGGCACCTTGTCGAGTCCGGTGCTTTCTCTGAGCTGATTGGTTAGATAGCGTTTGTATGAAAAATGAACGGCGGTCGGATAATTAACAAAACAGATGAACGTCGGGGGTCGGGTCGCCGCCTGGGTAATGTAATAGAATTTTATCCTTCTCCCCTTGAACAGGGAGGGTTCTCTTCTCTTCGTAGCCGCCGCCAGGATCCTGTTGAGTTGCCCCGTGCCGATGCGCTGACAATACTGCCGATAAACATCGTCAACCAGGGCAAAGATCCTGGGAACTCTCTGGCCGGTGAGGGCCGAAATCGACATCACCGGCGCAAAGCTTAGAAACTTGGCCTCTCTTTTTAGCTCGTCATAGTATTGGGTGATGGGTCGCTCTTCTTTATCCACCAGATCCCATTTGTTTAGAAGAAAAATACAGCCACGCCCGCGCTCGAATGCATAGCCGGCGATACTGATATCCTGATCGGTGATGCCTTCTTGCGCATCGATGACAATAAGAGCCACATCCCCCCGGTCCAGACTTCGCAGCGCCTTTATGATAGAAAACTTTTCAAGCTTTTGTGTCACCTTCCCCTTGCGGCGGATCCCGGCAGTATCGATAAGCCGGTACTGTTTTCCTCCTATCTGACAGACCGAATCAATCGCATCGCGTGTTGTTCCCGGCGTTTCACTGACCACCAGGCGGGTTTCTCCCAGTATCTTATTTATCAGGGAGGACTTGCCCACGTTCGGGCGGCCGATCACGGCGAGGCTCACCATATCCGGGGTTGTCTGGGCCTCTGCTTTCGGCAGGGCTTCGACCAGTTCATCGAGAAAATCATTTACCCCGTAGCGATGTTCGGCGGAGATGGGGAGGACTTTATCCAAGCCGAGCTTGAAAAACTCGAAAAGGTTGACCTCCTGCTCCTCGCCATCGATCTTATTGACCACATAGAAAACCGGTTGGGTCTGAGACCGAAGGGCGTGGAGAATGTCCTGATCGAAGGGCGAGACCCCTTCTTTGCCGTCCAGCATATGAATGATCACATCGGAATCTTCGATGGCCTGCTGAATCTGGTACCGGATCTGATCGGCAAAGCCATCGATATCTGTTTCCGAAAATCCGCCCGTGTCCACCAGGGTAAATTCAACGCCATCCCATGTTGCATCCCCATAGTGCCGGTCCCGGGTAACGCCGGGAAAATCATCCACCAGGGCATCTTTTGTACGGGTTATCCGATTGAAAAGGGTCGACTTCCCCACATTGGGACGACCGACGATGGATACGATAGGTTTCATATAGGGTGGGTATACCCCAAGGGGAAATCGGTTGTCAAACCCCATTCCGGTCGGGCGAGAAACCAGCGATGGCCTCACATTTCCCAAACACATTCTACCAAAGGCTTGCTTCTCGTTCTGATCTGGTTTATGGGGAATATCACTGTCTTTCGTCTTCCAGGACGAAGGGATGCTATCGCTTTCGTAATCAAGAACTTAACTGGGGAAAAGAGAGGAGAAGTTATGGAGTTCGGTCTATCAATGGAACTTGAGATGCTGCAAAAAACCGTTTCGGATTTTGCCGCCAAGAATATCGAGCCCTTTGCCGACGAGTGGGATGACAATCACTATCTGCCCCATGATGAAGTGGTTAAGCCGATGGGAGAACTCGGATTGTTCGGTACGGTTATACCGGAAGAATATGGCGGAAACGAAATGGGCTGGCTGGCTGCGATGATTATCACAGAAGAAATCGCAAAGGCCTCAAGCTCGCTGAGGGTGTTGGTCAATATGCAGGAACTGGGTACGGCGTTCACGATTTACACGTATGGTGAAGAAGCCTTACGGAAAAAATACATTCCGAACTTGGTCAGTGCCGATCACCTCGGTGGCTTTGCCATTACAGAACCCAATGCCGGCTCCGATGTGATGGCCCTGTCATCGACGGCAGAAGACAAAGGGGATCACTGGCTGCTAAACGGCTCCAAGACCTGGATTACCAATGCCAATGTGGCCGATGTCATCATCTACTATGCCTATACGGATCGATCTCAGGGATCCAAAGGCCTGTCGGCCTTTCTTCTTGAGCCCAAAAATTTCAACGGCGTCAGGACGACAGTTCTAAGCAAACTGGGATCCCATTCCTCACCCACCGGGGAGATTATTCTCGAAAATACCAGAATCCCCAAGGAGAATATCCTGGGAAAGCCGGGCGATGGCACAAAGATTGTCTTCGGATCCTTGAACCAGACCCGACTGAGTGCCGCCGCCGGCGCTGTCGGCGTTTCACAGACCTGTCTGGATACCGCCGTGAAATATTGCATGGAACGGCAACAGTTTGGTGAAGCCATCGGCGAATTTCAGATGAATCAAGATCTGATCGCCCAGATGTCCACCGAAATCGAAGCGGCACGACTTCTCGTCTACCGTGCGGCATGGGAAAAAGATCAGGGGAACTTGAACAATGGCCTTGATGTGGCCCAGGCCAAATACTTCACCGGTGAGCTGGTCTCAAGGTGCACGACATATGCCATGAAGATTCTCGGCGCCTATGGTTACTCCACGGAGTATCCGATTGCCCGAAACTACCGGGATGCGCCAACCTATTATATTGTCGAAGGATCGACCAATATCTGCAAGCGGATTATCGCCATGGATCAGCTGGGCATCCGCAAAGCCAACCGGTGAGTAAGTGAATTAAATGACGCCTTGATCCTTCAGGTCGGCAATGAACGATTCACTGTATCCCAGAAGGTCGCCAAAGATGTCATTGTTATGTTCACCCACTCGGGGCGCACGGGTTTCAACGCTGCCCGGGGTCTTAGAAAGCTTGATGGGAATGCCGCAAATCGGCAGGTTTTCCAGCCCGGGTTCTTCCATATCGATATACTCGATCATATTGCGCGCCTGAACATGGGGATCTTTGGATACTTCATCAAGTTCCAGGTATTTTGCACAAGGGATACGGGCATCTTCCATGGCGACGATCACCTCATCGACACTGCGATTTGCAGTCCACTCGGCCACCAGGGGATCGACTTTATCCCGGTTTTCAAACCGCTGAAGATCGTTGTGAAGGTCGGGATCGTCGAGGAGTTCTTCATGCCCGATAGCTCTGGCCAGCCGTTTCCAAAGGCTATCCATTATCGTGGCAATAAACACATAACCATCCGTGCATTTATAGAGATCCGACGGCCCGAGGTAAGGGGCACGGTTACCCACCCGGGGGCGTAATCTTCCCAGGGTTTCTGCTTCGGCGATCTGCGGGGCTGTAAAGGAGACAGCCGATTGTAGTAATGCCAGGTCCACCATTTGGCCCTCACCGGTCTGGTCTCTATGGCGAAGGGCGAGAAGTGTTCCGATAGTGGCGAACAGCGCGGTGCTGAAATCTGCAAACGGCAGATGGCTGCGCTGGGGGGGCAGATCGGGGAACCCGCCCAGTGCCATGGCACCGGACATCGCCTGGGCCATAAAGTCAAAACCGACGCGATTGGCATAGGGACCATCGCTACCAAAGCATGAAACGGCTGTGACAATGATATCCGGTTTTATGACCTCTAGTTCCTCATAGGTCAGTCCCATGATCTTTGCCGCGTGGGGACTGAAGTTATACAGCACCACATCGGATATCTTTACCAGGTCTGCCAGTACCTTGCGGCTGTTCCTATCGTTCTTATCCATAAGGTTCAGCGTGATCCCTTTCTTGTTTCGGGCATAGCTGGGATAGGAAACATTCTGGCCATTGGGGCCGATAAGCCCGATGGTGCGATCCTCTTCTCCCCCGGGCCGATCGATACGGATCACGTCCGCCCCCATATCTGCCATGGTCATGCCACAATAGGGACCCGCAATAAAACGGCCAAAATCCAGAACCCGGATATCTTCCAACACTTTTTTCATTGTAATTCCTCCACTGGTTCAAACGGTTATGCCTCTTTCTATTGACAAGCAATTGCCCTGATGATGTAGTGTAATACATTTCGTTTTTCAAGCTAAATCAGGTGGCGGGACGTTTCCTCCGGGAAGACATTGCGTGTCCAATTAGCAGGCGTCCCTTCAACGCCCATGCACTGAAAACCGCAAAGAAGGTGTCTCGGTATCAGGAACCGCTACATCTTGTGCTAATTCTTTCTTGACATACAACATATCGTATGTAAGATAGACCTTACTATAGCGTAGAGCGATCAGGCATTCAGCACCTGATATTGTCATCCCCCTGGGCGACCCCTATCGCAGGAGACCATACCCAGACACGGCGCCTCAGTGTTTCAACCGACGATTAACCCTACAGTCAGTTCCATTTCCTGTTGCATCGAGGAGAAGGGGACGCTTTTCCCGATGGTATCTGGAAATCACTGTATATGTTTTTGACATCTTTTTGACAGCTATGTTTTTACAGGAGACACGCAATGGGGCAGAAAACAAAGTTCTTGGTTACACAGGCCGGACGTTTTGATCTGAGCACAGAAATGTGGGATGAGCAATTGTTTACCGATACGCTCGTCCGAGACAACCCCATTGATACGGATCAGGCAATAGGGAT
>JAZFSW010000400.1:0-3882 GCA_036446375.1 Desulfobacterales bacterium
TAACGATCGCATACAGCTGTCGGGCACCACGGGTATTGGTCTGGAAAAAAGAATTGGCATGGATGTCAAACACGTGTTCCCCGATTTGCTCTCTTAAAACCGATGCTCCTGCAAGGGGTATCTCAACCTCGCCCACAGCGACGCTGGATTTTCTGGCAGTCACATTGTTTACCACCGATGTAATCTGGGGGTATCGATCCACCAACGTATCTGCGAGGGTTCCCAGCAGCTCAGGATTTTCTGCTGCAGTGACGATATTAACCATCCATTGGTCGTAGGCCACAGAATGCCGAAGCATGACAAAACGCCAGAATCCGATATGGCTGCGCAAGCCGTAGATGGGAAGGCCCGAATCGCGAATAAAAGCCCTGATATCATTCAGGATGTCGTTTCCCAGGGGGGGCTGGATGTGACAGGTCTCGATATCGATGACTTTGTTGTATGTCCCCGGGACATGGAGCCCTATGGCAAAATCTTTGGGCCCTTCACTTTCTGCAAATGCATCCGGCAGGAGCCAGGCGGCTTCGGAACAGGAGAATTCCATCTTATTGCGATAGCCGAAAATCTCCTCGGAGGGCAGTGTCGGATGAACGGCAATATCGTCCATCCCTCCGATATGGGAAATTGAATCTATCACATGCTGCCGTTTGTACTCGATCTGCTTTTCGTAGGAGAGAAACTGCCATTTGCACCCCCCGCAATAGCCGCTGTATTGGCATGGTGCCGGTATTCTATGGGGGGACGGCTGGAGAATCGTATCAATACGGGCAATGGCATGATTCTTCTTTTTCTTGATGATTCTGGCAGCGACACGATCGCCGCCAATCGCCCGCTCCACAAAGATCACGAATCCGTCGACCTTGGCAATGCCGTTTCCGCCAAAAGCCACATCAGAGATCTCTACCTCAATGATCTCACCTTTTCGTATTTCCATAACGTTCCTGCTTCCCTATCGTGGAAAACCCAGAAGCTCTCTTCTCAGGATATCCAGAGCAGACATGGCAAAGATCTCCATGTTTGCAGCCCTGCTGCCAAAGTTCTGTTGGTACCGAAATCCCCTTGCACCCTCCGGTGTTGCCAGACCGAAACAGATCGTTCCCACCGGCTTTTCATCGGTGCCGCCATCGGGTCCGGCAATGCCGCTTGTGGCAAGACCATAGGTCGCACCGGATCGTTGCCTGGCACCTTCTGCCATCTCTTTTGCCGTTATTTCGTGAACCGATCCGTATTCTGCGATAGTCTCCGGCGCTACACCCAATACGTCAATCTTGGCCTGATTGGCATAGGTAACACCAGAGAAGAGAAAATAGGCTGAGGCCCCCGGTATGCTGGTTATCTTGTGGGATATCAACCCCCCCGTGCAGCTTTCTGCAATGGCGATGGTTGCCTTCTTCTCGAGAAGCAGATTTCCCACCGCAACCTCTATGGGATGACCCTCGGTGGATAATACGTTGATTCCGAGTCTGTCCTGAACCCACCGGGTCGCCTCTGCGAGATCGCGATCCAATTGATCCATGTCATCTCCCTGGGCATAGAGCTTGACGTAGATCTCCGGAAATTTCGCTCGCAATCCAAGGGTGACACTGGGAAACTGCTCGTTTAAGCCATCCAGGCTGTCACCGCAGGCCGCCTCGGCCAGGCCAAAGGTTGATATGTTCCGTACCTTGTAGAACCGCCTTGCATCCCCCTGCAGGTCGGCAATGGCCGGCAAAACAGCATCTGCCAACAGTCGCTGCATTTCACGGGGTACACCGGCAAGAAAGAAGAATGTGCACCGATCGATGGTCAGTATGAATCCCGGTGCCGTGCCCACCGGGTTGGTAATGCAGGTGGCTCCCTCCGGAAGCATGGCCTGTTTCTGATTAGAAGCACTGATCTGTTGGTGTCGCGCAGAAAAGATCGTTTCCATGGATTTCACCGCATCGGCGTTTCGTACCAGTTCAACCCCTGCGGCATCGGCTGCCGCATCTGCGGTGATATCATCAACGGTTGGCCCCAACCCCCCCGTTACCACAGCAACATCGGCTCTGCTGCCGATCTCCTTTAAGATGGTGGAAAGCTGCTTAAGATCATCGCCCACACAATTGTGTCGGGTGACCTCCACCCCTGCTTCTTCCAGTTTCTCAGCAAGATAAGCCGAATTGCTGTCGACAATGGCCCCTGTTCGGACTTCATCGCCGGTTGACAGTATTTCTGCTTTAATATCCAATGGTTGACTCCTATTCTCGTAGCTTCTCAATAAAGTCCGGCGATCCCCACGATATCAGATTTTTCTGGATTCCCGCCTTCGCGGGAATGACTTGTGATATTGGCATATTATCTCTCTTCTGTCATTCCTGCGCAGGCAGGAATCCAGGTAGTGTGCCCGCGTTTATTGAGAAGCTACCTATTCTCTTACTCTATATGTCATGACATGGGCGCATTGATGACCGGGGATTACACCCCATCGATGGTTTGATGGCGCGTCTGCATATCACTATTGACAGGTGAATATATCAGATGTGTTGTGGGCTATCAATAACCCATGGAAAACAAAGGGGGGCCTGCAATCTCTTGCAGGCCCCCTGATTTGCGTGGAGGCGGCAATCAGATTCGAACTGATGGATAACGGCTTTGCAGGCCGCTGCCTTACCACTTGGCCATGCCGCCTAGAAAAAAATGGAGCGGGAAACGAGATTTGAACTCGCGACTTCGACCTTGGCAAGGTCGCACTCTACCACTGAGTTATTCCCGCTCAGTCCGCCATTACTAGAGTTTTGCGCGCTTTTTGTCAATAGGAAAATCGTTTTAATCCGTGTTCATTGCACACATCACATCGGGATAAACTTACGATACTTGTTATAATAGTCGATGCCGGACCAGATCGTAAAGATCAAAGCCCCCCAGAGAAAGAATTCCCCGATAACTTCCAGTTTGATCCCGAAATAAGGATAGTGAATCATCAGCGGAATGATAGCGGCGATCTGAAAACCGGTTTTATACTTGCCGAGCCACGATGAGGAGAGATCCTCTTTGGTATGATCGGCGGCGGATCGCAAGCCGGTGACGACAAATTCTCGACTGATAATAATGCAAACCATCCACGCGGGCACCCAATCATTGGCGGCAAGCATGATAAAAGAAGAAGAGATCAGCAATTTGTCAGCCAGGGGATCCATCATCTTGCCAAGATTTGTGACCAGTCCCCGGGTTCGGGCAAGATACCCATCCATATAATCGGTAATGGCTGCTGCACTAAACAGGATCGCTGCCATAAATGCGGAGAACCGGTTCTCGAAAAGCATGAGAATGACGACGCCGGGTACAGCTAAAATACGATACAATGTCAGATAGTTGGGATGGATACTGCTGCTCTTGTTTCCGTTTGTGGACATGATCTCCTACAGGATACTTTCCGTGTTATTTCTTTGTTTTTTCCCAATCCGCAAGAAATGCCTTGAGGCCCTTATCGGTCAGGGGATGAAATGCCAGTTTCCCCAGCACATCGAAGGGAATGGTTGCGATATCGGCACCAATCAGTGCTGCATCCAGCACATGAACCGGACTGCGAATGCTCGCGACGATAATTTCCGTAGTGAATCCATAATTGCTATAGATATCCGCAATTTGTTCAACCAGAACCATGCCTTCCTGGGCCAGATCATCAAGCCTTCCGATAAAGGGGCTTACGTAGGTTGCACCGGCTTTGGCCGCCATGAGCGCCTGAAGCGGAGAAAAGACCAGGGTCACATTGGTGTTAATTCCCTCATTGGACAGGGTCCGGGTGGCTTTAATGCCGTCTACGGTCAAAGGGATCTTTACCACAATGTTCTTGTGAATGGTAGCAAGGCGTCTTGCCTCTTCAACCATACCATCGGTGTCCAGGCTGATGACCTCGGCGCG
>JAZFSW010000401.1:0-3502 GCA_036446375.1 Desulfobacterales bacterium
CCAAACAGTACAAGATGAATCCACGGCAAATTGCAGCGCCGGTAATTGAAGCGTTGAAGGAGCACGCCGACGTATTTCAGGAGATCGCCCTGGAAGGTCCTGGTTTTATCAATCTGACGCTTACCGATCAACGTCTTTCAGAAACCGTTGACGCAATGGCATCCGATGCCCGGTTGGGTTGCGGTGGGGTGGCGAAGCCGGAAAAGATCATCATCGATTATGGCGGGGCCAATATCGCAAAACCTCTGCATGTGGGCCATCTGCGATCGGCTATTATCGGGGAGAGTACCAAGCGCATCGCGCGTTTCCTGGGTCATGACGTGATCGGTGATGTCCATCTGGGAGACTGGGGTTTGCAGATGGGGATGGTCATTTCCGAAATAGAGCGACGTCAGCCCGATCTGCCCTACTTTGATGCGGATTTCGATGGTTCCTATCCTGTCGAGTCACCGGTAACCATCGCTGACCTGGAGGAAATCTATCCTGAGGTGAGCGACCAGGCAAAAAAAGATCCGGAAATTATGGAAGTGGCTAAGCGGATCACATATGAATTGCAGCAAGGCCGACGGGGTTATCGAGCCTTATGGAAACATATGTATGATATTTCTGTTGCCGACTTGAAGGAAGATTACGACAATCTGGGTATTGATTTCGATCTGTGGCTGGGTGAAAGCGATACTCAGGATCGGATACCGGGCCTTATCGAGCGCCTTAAGTCTGAGGGTTGGGCCTATATCAGCGATGGGGCGCTGGTTGTTGATGTGGCGGAACCCGGTGACAAAAAGGAAATCCCACCGATCATGCTGGTCAAGTCCGATGGATCGGTGCTGTATGGTACGACGGATCTGGCCACGCTGGATCAACGGGTGAAAGACATTGGACCTGATTTGATTCTGTATATGACCGATGGCCGGCAAAGCGATCATTTTTCCCAGGTATTTAGGAGCGCATATAAAACGGGCATTGTCCCCCCCTCAATTCGGCTTGAACACATCGGTTTCGGTACGATGAACGGCAAAGACGGCAAGCCGTTCAAGACCCGAGAAGGGGGTGTCATGAAGCTGAAAGATCTTATCCGGATGGTTACCGATAAGGCGTTGGAATTAATGGCCGCATCTGACGTTGCCAAGGACTATGATGACCGTGAGCGGCTGAAGATCGCCCACATCGTGGGTGTGGCGACGCTGAAATTTGCCGATCTGATGAATCATCACACGAAAAACTATATCTTTGATCTTGACCGATTTGCATCGTTTGAGGGTTACACAGGCCCTTACCTGTTATACACCGCTGTTCGAATCAAATCTATCTTGCGTGTTGCATCGGACAAGGGGCTCGTACCGGGGCCCATCTTGCCGCCAACCAGCAGTGTAGAACGGAAATTGCTGCTGATGATCGCACAGCTTCCGGACATGGTAGACAGAGCTTTCGAGAATCGTGCCCCCAACTATCTCTGTGAATATGCGTACAATATTGCCTCACCGTTCAATAATTTCTATCACGAGCATCATATCATGCGTGAAGAGAATCAGGAGCTTCAAGCATCCTGGCTGGGGCTCTCAACGGTCGTGTTATCCGTTCTGGAGCGGGTCCTGAATATGCTGGGCATTGAGATACCCCAGCGAATGTGACGAGCCAACAGCATGACGACGTCACGCCCAACGACGACTTCGGTCTGCTGCGTAACCTGTGTTTACACCTATGACAACAGGACCGACAGCCGTTAGTGCCTGATTATGTTAGCAATATTCATGGCATGTCAACTTCATTTACGCTCGTATGTCGCTCGGGGAAATACTTCCCGAAACTGTATTCACTGAATAGCTTGTAATTTCAGCCTATTATGTGAATGCCCCTCCTTCCGATATCTCTGGAACCCAGCGAATCCAATCGGCATCAATTCTTCCCGCTGAATGTCAATCCACTCGAAGATCAAATATTTGTTATGAATCCAGCATCTTGACGCTATCATCGCGCGCGTTGTGATTTGCTGGCACAGTCCTTGCTCTATCAGATTGTCAACGAGGTGCGAGAACCGTCAGACAACGATGAGATCGACAAGCGCGTGGGGTGGAAACATGTACAATGGTGAAGTTATGATAGACAATGACCATATCCAATCTCTGCTGAAAGAGGCAGAAGTATATCATCGTCAGGGTCTCCTGGATGAATCGAAGGTAATGTATCAGTCGATTCTTGACATCGGTAAAACCGATGAGACGCTCTCCGGAGATGCACACTTCATCGAGATGCTGAACGGAAAAATGCAAGCCGTGGACGATATGCTTGCAGAGATAGATTCCGAGCCGGATACCGTAGAATTGACAGAAGACCAACAGGATCTAGTCAGTAGGCTCTATGCTTTCTCAAACAATGAAGATACGGCTGCAGTAGAAAGTGCAGTAGCGCTGGCTGCATTTGGTCAATATGAAAAGGCAGTATCGGAATTTCAAGAACTGCTGGACAAGAATATCTTACCGATGACGGTCGCCAAGAATATGCTCCAGTGTCACATAACCCTGGCCACACATGATGTTGCCATTGCTCAACTTCAGGATTGGATATCTGATAACGCCTTTACCGGGAATGAATTGGGCCGTCTTCATGATTTTCTCGAAGATATTCTGGAAAGAGATGGCATCGAGGCTGACCTTCCCCCGTTAGCGGGCGCATCACCGGGTGGCAATATCGCAGAAGCGTATGCAGACAATGTTTCTGAGGCGGATATTTCTGAAATACTATCCGTTAAAGTGATATTTGATGATAAACATATGAAAGGACAGGTAAGGGATTTCGATACCCTGTTTCAACTGGGGAATTCTGTCACCATCGATATCAAGAACAGCGAGAAAGATCTGCTGAATATTCTGGAAACCGGTGTTTACCTGCAAAGAATTCAATGCTATGCAGCGTTCTATTTTTTCAATGCCAGGGGTCTGATTTCTGAGAAGAAAGTAGTGACCACTGGCCCGAAGCAGGGGCATTATTCAGTTGTTCTTCGATTGGAGAACCCTTGATGCTTGTCCTCGATGGGGTAGTGCCGTTTGTATATGCGGTCCGGCCGACAGGCATTTGCGTTCAAACGGACCTCATATGAAACTACATTTGTGTTCTCATCCCGCCTTCGGCGGGACTAGAGACGCAGAGGGCGCAGAGATAACTCTTGATGGATTGCCCTGTGAGACTCAGGTGCAAATCATCACTCTTTGCCATTAATATTACACAAGAAGTGTTTTTGAAACGATAATTGACTGGCCCATTGCTTTTCTCTGCGTTCTCGGCGTCTCTGCGGTGAAAGACCAAGGTTTCTTTTTCGATCAGACTGGCCGTTCTTTGAGGCAGAGGCGCCGCTCACATCTTTCAATCACGTTAATGCTATCGGATAATTGTCAGGTTGCCATGGCGCTACTGAATTCAAAGGATAGAACAATTGAGTGTAAGATCGTCTACTATGGTCCGGGTCGAGGCGGAAAGACGACCAATTTAGAGCATATATTCAAGA
>JAZFSW010000402.1:0-4249 GCA_036446375.1 Desulfobacterales bacterium
GTGATCTGCTGCTTACGGGCCCCACAAACACAAATGTTATGGATCTGCGGATTATGCTGGTGACATAGATAGGATGAAAAATGCCGCTGAAATTTGAACCGGTACACTTGGACAAACAGACGGACTACCTGGCACGTCTCGCCATGTGTCCGCAGATCGCATCGGATTACAGTTTCGTAAACCTCTGGGGGTGGGCTGAAGAATATGGTCTTTTCTGGGCCTGGGAGGACGATCTGGTCTGGATCAAGCAGACCGATCCTGTCGTTTCTTACTGGGCGCCAATCGGTTCCTGGTCATCGATTCAGTGGATGGACCGCTTTAACGCAACTGCTTTCGAGACCGATCGGTTTGTTCGCGTCCCGGAGCAACTGGCGCTGCGGTGGCAAGCCTTAGATCCCGGTGGCCATTGGGTATCCATCAAGGAATCCAGGGGCCATTGGGATTATCTTTTCAACCCACCAGACCTTATCGATCTGAAGGGAAACCGTTTCCGCAAGAAGAGAAACCTAGTGAACCAGTTCAAACGAAAATACGACTTCTCCTATGCCCCTCTTTCTCCGGAAACCATTGAACAGGCGATGAATATGCAGATGGATTGGTGTACCTGGCGGGACTGTGAATCATCGGATATGCTCTCGGCGGAAAACCAGGCCATTGAAAAAATCCTCGGGCGATGGCAACAGCTGAAGAACATTACCGGGGGCTCAATTACAGTCGATGGTAACATCGCTGCATACACCGTTGCAGAACGACTGCCGGATGGGTCCCTCCTCATCCATTTTGAAAAGGGAAGCCCGGATGTGAAAGGATCCTACCAGGCCATCAACCAGATGTTTCTTGAGCATGCCGAAGGAGACATCTCCATCGTAAACCGGGAACAGGATCTGGATGATGCCGGTCTGCGAAAAGCAAAACTGTCCTATCATCCCACGGATTTTATAAAGAAATATGAAATCGCCTTGACCCCTTGAACCCTCGAACCCTTTCTTCCTTTCAGTACATCCCCCAGGACCCAGCCTGGTAGTACTCCTGAAGAACGGGGCGTAGTTCGGTGTTTATCTTTATCTTTTCCATGGCATCTTCATCCAGTATGCCCTTTCCGAAATGTATCATGGATAAAACCGCATCATTGTTGACAAAGCGGGTTCGGATACCGGTAAATGTCTCTGCGGCAATCCGAGCTTTGAGCAACGCTTCCCCGACATCTTCGGCCCTTGCGCCAATCACCCATCCCCATTCCCCCATCGTGGGAATATGATTATGATAGGGCAGGGCTGAAAATCCGGCCGCCCGGATGGTTTTGAGAATGCATTGAAAGGCCTGCTTTGAAAAATAGGGACTGGTCGCCTGGGTAACAAGGTGTCCGCCGCGAATAAGATGTCTGTACAGGGAACGATAAAAATTGACCGAATAGACATGCATCAGGTCAAAGGAGTCCGGATCCGGCAGATCGATGATGATGACCCCATACAGATCGGCAGTCTCATCGATAAACCTGGCAGCATCCATG
Organism: Desulfobacterales bacterium; assembly: GCA_036446375.1. Taxonomy (GTDB): domain Bacteria; phylum Desulfobacterota; class Desulfobacteria; order Desulfobacterales; family JAZFSW01; genus JAZFSW01. Next base: position 1,511 of record JAZFSW010000402.1, read on the forward strand.
TTGACAATCCGAACCTTGGGGTTCAGCATCGCACCCTCGTTTATGGAAAGCAGCAGCGGATGGGTTCCGGCAAGATCCGTCATGGCCGGATCCATATCCACCAGCGTTACCTTCTCCACACCGGGATGCTTCAATACTTCACGCAGCGCAAGCCCGTCCCCGCCTCCGATAATCAGGACGTCACTGACTTTGGCCGATAGGGCCATCACCGGATGAACGAGAGGTTCGTGATATTTCTCCTCATCAAATGTAGAAAACTGTTCCTGGCCGTTAATATAAAGCCAATAGTCGCTCTTCCACCGGGTCATGACAATCTTCTGATACATGGTCTGCGCGGAATAAATCACCTTGTCCCGATATTTAGCCTGTTCCCCAAACTGCTGGACCTTTTCGGCAAAGACACCGAGTGCAACGAGAACACATAGCGCCAGCCCAAAGAGAGACGGCATGAGTATTTTTCTTTTCAACAGCGCGAAAAACCGCCACATCAACAGGGATGCGACGAGAAAATTAATAGCCCCGAGGGCTATCGGGGTATAGGTAAGACCGAGATGGGGAAGGGCAAAAAAGGCAAAGGCCAGCCCGCCCACCAGGGAACCATAGTAGTCTTTTTCCATCACGGCGGAGATATTGATCCGGAGGGCCTCGTAGGACTCGTTCAGGCGGATAACCAGGGGGATCTCAAGGCCGATAAGGATACCGATCACAAATGCCTGTGAATAAATGATAAGGCTGATATAGCTGGTGAAAGCGGCCAGGCCATAGGCCAGTTGGGTGGAAACCGCGCAAAGAATAGATAGTGAAAACTCCAGGATGATGAACGTATCGAGCAGTCCGGTAAGGAAGAAACGGCTGATTCGACTGCCGAGCCCCATGGCAAAGAGCATAAGGGACATGACAATCGCCCACTGGAAAATGGCGTTGCCGATCAGATACGTCGCGAGGGTGGAAAGAACGAACTCGGCAACAATGCCGGCAAAGCCCGTAGCAAAAAGGGAGATTTTGAGGATTGCGCTTACGCTTCCGGGCTTATACACACCAGGAAATGACGAGGGCTGCTGAGATATAAGAGACCGCTACGATATAGGCGGCCCCGACATTGGGCTTTTCCTGACCGGCGATCTCATCGGCAAGTTTTACGGTAGGCAAGAGGACCTTGTCCGTAAGAATGCGAACACAGGGGAGAAGAATCAGTCCCAATAAGGCGATGGCGAGGAAGTCCCAGATATCTTCCGACCAGGAACTGAAATCCCCTTCCGCCGCCAAGCCCAATACAATCCCCATGGCGATCAATACCCCTGCGGAGCTCACACCGACAGCCACATTGTCCTTTTCCAGCTCTTCATGATCGTCGTAAGGGGTTACAAGGTGATGGATCAATGTTGCCAGAATCAACATGACCTGCCCGATAGCCCAAAAGGCAATCGCCGTCCAGATCGTGCCGCCTTCACCTGAAACAGCCCCGTATATGATGAGCCCGGATGCAACACTGACCCCGAAAGAAACCGCACCGACGCCCTGGTTCTGGTCCCTGATCAGCTCATCGCTGACCTTGAATTTGCGCAGGATAAATAGATCGCAGATATACCAGGAAGCATTCAACAGGACGATGCCGAGCAATCCGTAGATACATAGATCGATAATATCTTCAAGAATGCCCTCGCTGGGACCCGTCAACACCCCCCCAATGCAGAAGACCAACCCTAGATAGTAGCCGGCAACGGCCAGAGCTAGGGCCGGATTATCCTTTTCCACGAGCTCGGTGGTAAGATGATACTCGCGGTGCAAGAGGTCGTGGACGATCTTCCCGATGAAGAAGATAACATAAAAACAGATAATAAGAATAAGCGCTGTGAGTAAATTATCAAGATTCATTTTCTATTTCCCAAAACCGCCTGCTCTGCTTCGGTATCCGGTTCGTGTTCGACCCGTTCTCTTGGCAACCCTGTTTTTAAACGACGTCCGCTTCATCTTTTCTCGGGTCGCCCTGCGGGAATAAAAATTGGGTTTGGCCTGTTTCGTATACGAGCCGCTGGTGCCATATTGCTTGTTGCTGCCAAAATAGGGGGTATTGCGCGATCGGTGCTGCCGATAGGTATCATAATCGGACCGGTAAATGGGCCGGCCCCTCCCACCGACCAGGGAAGAGAAAAGGGCATATTTGCCGTAAAACTCCCAGAACGACCCCCCCCTGGAATCCGATCGCCATTGTCCGTATTTGGCATCCCCCACGTATTGATACCCCGGCGGCGCAGCGGAAGAGGAAAAGCTCCCGTCTTTCTTCACGGCAAGGGCCATGCCAAGCAGGGCTTCGTTGAGTTTATAGTAATCCTTCGGCACCTTCCACCAATCCGTCGTTCCGTCCTCGGAGCTTTCCGGAAGAATCACACGGTACTTATGGAAGTATTGACTGGAGAAGTTCCCCTCCTCTTTCATATCTGCAAGGATGATGGAATAGGTGGGAACATCTTTGAGGTTCTGTTTGAGTTTTTCAATCGGCGGCGTGCCAGGCCCACAGGCGGTCAGCATAAGGACAATCGCAATGGCCAGAAAAAGGTGGGTCGCCGAGAATGGTTGACGGGAAGATTTGTCCATCAGATTATTTCCTGCCGGGCATGTAAATGTTTATATGAGAAAACATCACGATCTACATATCCATGACATCTTTTCCCTACCTATCAAATGCACCGGGCAAGGTCAAGTGTTTACTGGTTCAGCGCTCCCTGCACCGGCACCCCC
>JAZFSW010000403.1:0-4519 GCA_036446375.1 Desulfobacterales bacterium
TAAAACCTTGATCCTCTGGGCCGATGAGGTCAGGGAACTGGGGATTCGTACCAATGCCGAAGCGCCGGCCGATGCGGCCATTGCGAAAAATTTCGGCGCGGAAGGCATCGGTCTGTGTCGGACCGAGCATATGTTTTTCGATCCGGAACGGATTATCGCCATGAGGGAGATGATTGTTGCCGAGACGGAGGAGGCTCGTCGGAAAGCAGTGATGAAACTGCTCCCCTACCAGAAAGAGGATTTCTACGGTATTCTCAAAGAGATGCAGGGATTTCCCGTTACCATCCGGTTGCTGGATCCACCCCTTCATGAATTCATTACCCTTAACGATCAGCAGATCGAAGAGTTGAGCAAGGAATTCGGTATGACCGCCGACAGGCTGAAAGCGCGCATCGATTCCCTCCATGAACTGAACCCGATGCTCGGTCACCGGGGATGCCGGTTGGGCATTGCCTATCCCGAAATCACCGAAATGCAGGCCAGGGCAATCTTTGAAGCTGCCGCTGCATTGACGAGTGAAAATATCAAGGTATTTCCGGAAGTGATGGTTCCCTTAACCAGCCTGGTTGCCGAGTTTGAAAATCAGCGGGACTTGATCGAGCAGGTCGCACGTAAGGTAATGGAAGAAACAAATGTATCCTTCGATTATTTGATCGGAACGATGATAGAAACGCCGCGGGCATGTCTAGTCGCCCAGCAGATTGGTGAAACGGCCGAATTCTTCTCCTTCGGCACCAATGACCTGACGCAAACCACGTTCGGTTTTTCCCGCGATGATATCGGCGGATTCTTGCCCTATTATCTGGAATCGGGCATCCTGCCTGCCGATCCCTTTGAAACCCTGGATCAGTCCGGTGTGGGTCAACTCGTCGAAATGGGGGTAAAGAAGGGACGGAGTGTCAAGCCCAAACTGAAGATCGGTATTTGTGGCGAACACGGCGGCGATCCGGATTCCATCGATTTTTGCCATCGCAAAGGGCTGGATTATGTATCCTGTTCCCCGTTCCGCGTCCCCATTGCACGCCTTGCCGCTGCCCATGCAGCCATCAAGCACGGACCGATAAAGAAATAGGTAGGCGTTCACCGGTTCAGCGTTCGGAGGTTCAGGGCCGTTTCTTTGTTAACCTCTGCACGCAGAACCCCTGAACGCAGAACCTCTGAACGCAGAACCCACAACCTCTGAACCCAGAACGCAGAACCTCTGAACCCTGAACCTTTGAACCCAGAACCCGTGAACGGTCACAGGCGACCTTACCATCGCCTGATGATATCCCCAAGAATTGTTACGATCCGGTCAACGGTACGCTGACCCCTGGCGGCTCCAATGAAACAGAGCGCGCTTTCATGGGTGATCGTATAGGTTTCCGTCTGGATGGGTCCCACAGCGCCGGCATTATCGATGGCAAAGAACTTGAGGGTGGCGGTGGCGTCGATATACACCCCCCCAAAAGCCATCACAGAGGAAAACGCTGTGGGATCACTCCCATCAAGGGTATAATAGGCCGTGTCGCATTCGAACCCTTCCCCGGTCTCACATGTCATTCTGATGAATTGCTCTTTGGGATAGGTACCCCCGGTAAGCTCCGGCACTAGCGTGGGCGGCGTAAAATTGAACCGGGCCAGATGGCCGCCCACGGCGTCTTCCACACGATCGAAGTTTCCTCCGACAAGAAGCGATGACCCGTCTGTGGCAATGGCATGGACGGCGGCTGAGATTGTTTCGCCGAATAGCCCGGGGTTCCATGTTCGGACGATCCTCACGGTCCGGGCGATATCCAGGGCCGCAATTGCGCTGTGTTGGATCCCTGCGTCAATACCATTGGGATCGTCCTCGTCATGAATACCATCCCCGCCGGTCCAGCCAAAAATGCCGCCCACGTAGAGTGTCGTGCCGTTTAGAGCCATGGTGTGCACGGTGTCATCAATATCCGGATCCCATGAAGTGGCACTGTCCGTATCCAGTGCGGTATCGAGGGCTGCGATGTTGTTTCTCGACTCGCCACCGATGGTATCAAAGGTGCCGCCGACGTAAAGGGTGGTATCGAAAAGCGCAAGGGCATTGACAGTGCTTATACCCGATACGGCATCTGCCTGCGGATCCCAGGCGCTTGCAGCACCGGTATCTACAGCGGTATCCAGCGCCGCGATATTACTGCGTGGACTTCCCCCCACCTCGGTAAAGCTGCCGCCGACATAAAGGGTCGAACCGGAAAGAAGCAATGCATTAACGCTGTCATCTGCATCGGGATCCCATGGGGTCGCGGTGGAGGTTGCGGTGTTCAGCGCTGCGATCCGTCCGCGCGCACTGCCCCCGATAGTGGTGAAATCCCCACCCACATACAGCGTCGTACCCTCAGCAAGGATGCTGTTGACACCGGCATTGGCATTGGGATCCCAGGTCGTGGCCGCATTGGTGGTTACATCCAGAGCGGCAACTCGATTGCGTGCCTGCCCCCCGATAGTGGTAAAAAGTCCCCCGGCATAAAGGGTGTTCCCGGACAAAGTCAGACAATTCACCGTGCCATTGGCACCGGGATTCCAGTCGGTTGCGATACCGGTGGTCTTGTCAATAGCGGCTATCCTGTTTCGCGCAAGCACACCGATGCTGTTGAACCTCCCGCCCATATACAGCCGGCTGCCCTCGCTTGACAGGACAAGCGACGCAACCGGTTGATTGGCATCAGGATCCCATGAGGCGTCAGGATTGCCGGAGCCATCTCCGCTGCCTGCCGCATCAACGACGGCAATATGATGGCGGACCAGTCCGCCGACGCTGGAAAAATCGCCGCCCACATAAAGGCGGTTGCCCGTGCCGTCTAAAGCCAGTGCCGATACGGATGTTGCTGTGATATTCGGGTTCCAGGTGGCGTTGGCTCGACCGGTGCCATCGCCGGTACCGACCGTATCAATGACGGCGATGTTATTTCTCACCTGCCCTCCAATGGCGGTAAATCGGCCACTCACATACAGGCGGTTGCCGGAGACAAGCAGCCCGGCGACGGACGTCCCCGTGACACCCGGATTCCATGTAGCATTGGCCAGACCCGTGTTGGCCCCGTCTGCCAATTGCGTGGCGGCAAGGCGGGATCGCGTTTGCCCGCCAATGCTGCTGAATGTCCCCCCGGCGTAAAGCGTGGAACCGGAAATCATCATCGCGTGTACTGTTCCGCTGCCCGGGTTCGGATCCCAGGCCGCATCTGCTGCACCCAGGATGTCTTCACCACCGGCAACTTCAACCGCGGCCAATCCCGACCTGCTCTCACCACCGATGGTGGTAAAATCACCGGCGATATACAGAAGCGTGCCGGAAACGGCTAAGGCATCCACACTGGCGGTATCGTCGCCCTTGTCGGGAGCCGGTCTCCAGATCGTGTTGATTGCCAGGGCTTCGGTATCGATGGCCACCACACCGGGAAGATCCGATCCGGAAAAAAGCGTAAAATCGCCGCCGACATACAGCATCCCACCATCAAGCACCATGGCATTGATAGACCCATCAAGGAGGGAAGAGACAGGGGCAAATATAGTATCAAGTGTTTTATCCGGAAGAATATGGGCAAGGTGGAGAATGTTGAACTCACCGACCCGGGTAAAATCTCCCGCGATATACCACCCGTTGGGTTCCTGGCCATCGGATATCACCACACTTACCGTGCCAACCACCTGTGGAAACTCGGTGTCCATATCGCCGCTGGTGGTATCCAGCCCCACGCCGCTTCCCGTTGGCCGGCCGACTGCGGTGAAATCGCCACCGATGTAGACGGTCGAACCGGCATCGACGATGGCACGAACCGTCCCATTGGTCAGATAGAAACTGTCGTCAATGCCGCTCGCGCGTGATTCAGCACCCCACAGGAGGATGGACAGGGTCAATAGGAGAGCAAAAAATGGGGTCAGAAAGCGACATCCCCTTGTGTCATAGGCCTTCTCTTTATGCTGGAACATGTTTCGGTTTGACCCACGCAAACGATCTCTGAATTTCATATTGCCGATCTCCTGATTAGCTACACCATGCGGTATAATGTGATCCATAGACAGAAAAAATACTGGGTTCTCGTAGACCACAGTCCGTTAGATGTGTCAACCGCCTTTTTCTGCATCCGGTTCGCGTTATTCCGGTTCGCGTCGCCTTGACACCCCGGGCAAACGCATTTGGGAATAACATCGTTGCGAAACGGCTTGGATAACGATGAGATAGCTGGGAATTTCCCAAATTCTCTACAGATGGAGCAAATGTGTTTGCCCACCCCGTTGCCCCAGTAACTCAGGTATGGCAAATGCCCCGGCCCTGCCTTGACACCACGATGTGGTTTCACTATAGTCTCGATCAACACATACCTCAATCGGATTGATTCTATCGTAACAAACCACGTCCTCAGGGCGTGGTCATGTGCCCTTGGCTCTGCCAGATCCGGATGGTCAGGAGAGTTCCAAGTGAGCTAAAGTGACTAAAGTGAGCTAAAGTTGAGGATTGCGCTTTCAGCGCAGAGCATTTGTATGATTTGAGACCTTTGAAAAA
>JAZFSW010000404.1:0-3699 GCA_036446375.1 Desulfobacterales bacterium
TGCAAGCATTTCATACTGAATTCTCTATTGTCCTCCGAATGTCCGAGTCGACTTTCTCTAATCCATCTGAAGTCTATCATGGGTCTGTTTACGTGATTATTTCGAGAGCGAGAAAGGAGTGTGTTCCCTATGGATAGTGAAATCCAACGATTGATGACCGTTTTTGAAGCAATGGAGGATGGGATCTATATCATCAACCAGGACTACACCATCGAGGTTATGAACCGGGCCATGGTGAACATCTTCGGTGACGGTGTGGGTAAGAAATGCTACCGGGTATTAAATGGCTACGACTCGCGATGCTCATGGTGCAAGGCAACCTATGTTTTTGAAAAAGGCGAGACCACTCAAACGGAGAAGTACCTTCCAGCGGTCGATAAAACATATGATTTCACCGATACACCGATAAAGAACCGGGATGGAACCGTATCGAAACTGACGATCTGCCGAGATATCACGGCACAGAAAATACGGGAAGAAAAGCTGAAGGCCACGGAGGAGGACTATAGACGTCTTTTTGAGAATGTGGCCTGTGGGGTATTTCTCAGCACGAAAGAAGGGAAATTCTACGATGCCAATAGCGCCCTGCAGGAGATGCTGGGCTACCAGGACAAAGAAGAATTTCTCAATATCGATATTGCCACTGATCTGTATCTGCGACCCGAAGACAGACAGCAGGTCTTGGAAACCATCGAGAAAGGCGGTAGGGTCGTTGATTACGAAGTGCATTTCAAGCGTAAGGACGGCACCCCCATTCCGATTCTGCTTACCTGTAACGCACGATACGACAGTGAAGGGCATATTATCGGATTTGAGGGGCTCAATGTGGATCTAACACGACGGAAACAGATGGAGGCGGAGTTAAAAAAGACCCAGCTCCAGCTCTTCCAGGCAGAAAAGCTGGCCTCTCTGGGCAAATTAGCCGCCGGCGTTGCCCATCAGTTAAACAACCCGCTTGGGGGAATCATTCTATACAGCAAACTGATCCTGGAAGAGCATCATCCCGATGAAGCCACCGCAGAAGATCTGCACCGGATCTTAAGAGACGCAGAGCGGTGCCGCGATACGGTGAAAGAACTATTGGCGTTTACCCATCAGACCCGACAAATGATGCGTCCCCAAGACCTCAACGAAGCGATATCCCGGTCTCTCCATTTGATCGAAAATCAGTCTCTTTTCCATAATATCAGCATCAAGAAAGAGCTTGATCCTTCAATTCCCTCTCTTCAGGCAGACATTCAGCAGCTCTATCACTTGTTCACGAATATTGTGCTCAATGCCGCTGAATCTATGGAAGGAAAAGGAGCCCTGACATTAGAAACTCGCTATTCAGCAGATAAGAACCAGATCCATATCGAAATATCCGATACCGGTCCGGGGATCCCGGCGGAGGATCTTCCCCAGATCTTTGATCCCTTTTTCACAACCAAAGAAGAAGGTAAGGGAACCGGGTTGGGGCTCAGCCTTGCCTATAGCATTGTGGAAAACCATGGCGGCTCAATCATGGCTCAGAACAACCGTGATGGCGGGGCGACATTCATCATTAACTTTCCCCTTGATGTCCCATTTGGAGATTCTGCCAATGGATAGATCCGAGACAGTGCATGTTCTGGTTGTTGATGATGAGGAGAATATCCGAGATGCAGAGGAGCGGGTTCTCAAGGGAATCGGCCTCAACGTCTCAAAAGCGACCAACGGTGGTGAAGCTTTGAAAATCTTCGGAAAAGAGAAGATATCCATCGTCCTGCTCGATCTGAAGATGCCGGGAATCGATGGGATGGAAGTGCTTCTGAGGATTCATGAGATTGATCCATCGATCCTTGTCATCGTTGTTACCGGGTATGCCACCGTCGAGACAGCTATAGAAGCCATGAAGCGAGGGGCTTATGATTTCATTACCAAACCTTTCGAGCCGGAGCAACTCCGCATTGTCACCGGACGCGCGGTTGAAAAACTCCAACTCTCATGGGAAGCCGAACGATTGGCCGATGAACGGAGAAGAACCCTGGCCGATCTCGGGACTGAAAAGAGTCGTATCCGCACGATCATCGAATCTCAACCCAATGGCGTCGTGGTCACCAATCACATGGGTCATGTTGTGCTATCAAATCCGGCATCACGAGAGCTCCTCAATATGAAGGCAGATCTCACACAACAGCAACCCATAGAGGACTATATACCCGATGACGATTTGTGCCGGATTGTCAGAGATGTTTGCAGCGGAAAGTATATTGATTTCGATGACATTCCCACGTGCGAGTTTTCCCCCTCCGAGGGGCGATGCCTGCTTGCCCGATGCCGACCGGTGCTCGGGGAGAAGAATGAATGTCTGGGAGCCATTCTTGACCTTGTGGATATATCACCGATGAAAGCGATTGATCAGCTGAAATCCGAATTCATTCAAAAGGTCTCCCATGAACTTCGGTCCCCGCTTTCCACTATTCATGAGCAGTTGGCCTATGTCCTCAGTGATCTGATGGAATCGGCATCGGAAAATGATCTGCACATTCTCTCCCGTGCAAAGGAAAAGACCCACGGACTCATCTCATTGATCGGTGATTTGCTGGATCTCTCACGTATCGAGGCAGGGATCATCACACAAGAACCGGAACCGGTACACCTGGATGAGCTGCTGAAAGATGTAATAGGGTTCCTGGAAATCCGATGCAATGGTAAGGATCAAACCTTGAAATTGACGCTTCCCGATAGCTCGCTTCCGCTGGTGCCGGCCGATCCCACGGCATTGGAAAGCATTTTTGGCAATCTCATTACAAACGCGATCAACTATACGCAGGAAGGTGGAGACATTCGCGTGGTAGCGGATGCGACTGAGATCAATGTTCGCGTGAAAGTTGTCGATAATGGATTTGGAATCGATGAAAGACATCTGGACAAGATTTTTGATCGATTCTACCGGGTAAAGGATGATAAGACCCGATATATCACGGGGACCGGACTGGGGCTCCCGATCGCAAAAGGACTCGTTGATGCATTGAGCGGTTTCATTGAAGTGGAAAGTGAACCGGGTGTGGGAAGTACGTTCACCGTTGTCCTCCCGGCAGAAGGTGTTGGACCAGAGCCATGAGCAAATATGCCTCTCATGCTACCCGCCATTGAGTGCTTTTAGAAATACCTCAGGCGGAACCTGAATGCCGGTCCACAACGCAAAGGTACGTCTTGCCTGATAGGCAAGTGCCGTAAGCCCGTCCATGAATTGAATGCCTTGCCGCTCTGCCAGGTGCTGCCAAAAATTCTCACGACGCCCATAATTGACATCGAATACCCATTCACAGCCTTCCAGCCTGAGACTGCCAATTACATCCGCTAACTCGGCAGACTCTTCCGGACTGGAAACCGAGGTAGCATTAACTACCAGATCGACGGAAAATGATTGATCCCCTATGGATGTCAGTTGTCTTCCTTTCCCCCCGAATCGGCTGACAAGTGTTCCGGTTTTCTCCTCACTTCGACCGACAATGACGATCGAGTTTGCGCGGAGCCAATTCAAAATAAAGACCACCGCTTTTGCGGCACCCCCTGTTCCAAAAACCAGGATATCTTTGCCCGCGACATCAAAACCGATATGATGGAATGCATCCATAAACCCGATGGCATTTGTATTGTACCCCTTGAGTATCTTCCCCTTATGAACGATGGCATTGATGGAACCGATCATATTGGCTCCTTCAGAAAGCTGAT
>JAZFSW010000405.1:0-2042 GCA_036446375.1 Desulfobacterales bacterium
CTCGGTCCTGTTTCCCCTATTGGCCAGCACTTTCGGCAACATCATAGACACCCAATTTGTCACCATATCGGAGATACAGTCGCCCACCGGAAACAACAGGAAACGCCCACGTCGGGTTCTTCCCTGGATCCTTGATCTTCAGCCTGCCGGTGACCTCAAGGCCCTTGGCCATCGGTTCTACCAGAGCCATATTGCCGTTATCTGCGTAAAGATAGAGCCGTCCGTCAGCATATGTAAGAGCGCCGTAGCTGTATTTGCCGGCAAACTTCATGGGAGCAGACTGGTGGATCGTCTCGCCCGTCTTGAAATCCAAGCTCAACCACGGTTGCCCCCGGATCTGGCTCTCTGCGTGTCCGTATAGTCTGCCATCTACCAGAACAATCCCGCTGTGTTTGTTATCGAGCGTCTTGTTGTGCCACTGCATTTTCACGGAGCACTCGTTACCCGAAACCTCAAGTTTCAGGGACGTCGTTCCCTTCTTGACGCAGCCGGAAACAATCACAGAGCCATCGTGGAAGATCGGCGCTGTGATGTTCTGATCCGTGTAAACCTTGTGCGGGTATTGCCACAAGAGTTTGCCATCCGAAGCGCGAACCCCGACAATCGATTCGGACATGGGCGTTACAATCTGCTTCAGACCCTGATAGTCGATAAGAATCGGGGAGGAATAACCCGGTTTGTCGCCGGCTCCTGTGGTTTTCCAGATAACCCCACCGGTCATCCTGTCCAGTGCCACCATGCTGACATCCTTGCCGCCGACGGTGGCGATGATCCTGTTCCCGATTACCAGCGGCGATTCCGCCAGTCCCCATTTGATATTGCGACCCCCGAATTCTTTCAGGATATTGGTGGTCCATACCACTTCTCCGCTGTCTGCCCGCAGGCATATGAGATTACCGATCCCGCTCAAGTGGTAGACAAGGCCATCGGTAACGGTCGGCGTGGATCGCGTGCCGGGCCAGCTTTTTTTCCACACCTTGCCGTTCTTTCGGGTCCAGACCTTTTTTCCATCCATGTCCAGTGCGGTAATGACACAATCACCATCGATAGCCCCGGTCGTGTAGATCCTGTTGCCGACAGTGGCAACAGTGGCGTACCCCTCACCAATCCCGGCAGCCTCCCAGACGCGCGAAGGTCCCCCTTCGGGCCAGGATTTCAGCAACTCCTTTTCGGCCGATATATTGTCACGATCAGGCCCGTGAAACTGAGGCCAATCGGCGGCACTTACAGAAGTGGCGATAATTGCGAAAATCAGCGATAGTGTATATTTCATTGGTCGAATTCCTTTCCTTGATGCTCTTTCCATTCTCATCACCTCATATCCGGTAGAATTGGTATTCTGGCTCGATCCATATCGTGGAAGATGAAACCTTTCCTTTCAAAATGCAAGCTTTTATATCGGGACGGTACTCCCGCTACGTTGTCCATTCATTGAATGAGACACGCCAACCCCTCTCGATGAACCGGGGTAATCTCGTGATAAGACTACCATTCCAGTGGCTTGGGTGGTTCAGAACGCTGGCATGTTGGAGAAAATTCAAAGAATGGGTGATAAAGGAAGTATATGCAAGAGAAGGATCCGTCATACAACGTGTCCTGTGCCTCGACCGTCGGCCTTGTGCTTGTTTGTTGACCGTTCCACCTTGGCCGATCTGGGAGAAGAAGCTGGTTGACTTAGTCATGGGTTTAGTTTACTCTTACCTGTATGGATCCCTGAAACAGACCTTGACTGTGAGGATTGGAGAGACAGAATGTTGACTGTCAATACACATGAGGCAAAAACGCAGTTGTCGCGTCTACTGGTGAGGGTCAGCAATGGTGAGGAGATTGTCATTGCCAAGGCGGGCAAACCGATCGCTCGTCTCGTGCCAATAAAGCAACCGGTGGCGCATCGAGAACCCGGTTTGGACAAAGGAAAGGCCCGGATTGCAGACGATTTTACCGCTCCGCTACCGGAAGAGATCGGAAGCTTCTTTGAGTGATATGAAATGAATCAGAACGGTGGATACCTGATCGATACCCACATCTGGTTGTGGTGGCAC
>JAZFSW010000406.1:0-4825 GCA_036446375.1 Desulfobacterales bacterium
ACAGGAGCATTTCAGAATAATGCGGAAGGCGGCGCACGGTCTTTCGTATCTGGGCAAATCCCACCGTAAGCAGGTTCTGACCTTCCGGAAGCGGCTTTGGTTTGGCTCGTTCCTTGACCCAGAGAAAAGTGGGTATGGCAAAGATCGCCCACCAGATACCGACGCTGAGAAGCGATAGCCGGACGGCCCATTCCTTACTGGGTATGTCAAATTGAATCAGGATCATGTTGAATAGCAACATGAGAAAACTGGCGATATAGCCGAGCCCCCACCCGAAGCCGGAAACAAATCCGATATCGTCTTCAGACGGAGCGATGTCGATTAGCAGGCCATTGTAGACAACGTTTCCTCCCACAAAGCAGATATTGGAAAGGATGAAAAGCAGCATCCCGAGTTTCCACATTCCCACGGTAAGAAACACCATCAGCATGGTCGCAGTAGCACCACTGTAACAGAAGAAGAGCAGGAATCGCTTCTTTCGCCCCGCATAATCGGCAACCGCGCCAACAATGGGCGTTATGGCTACAACGATAATCATCGACAGCGACAGCGACCAGGACCAGAGGGTTCCGCTGGGAAGGGTCACACCGAGGATTGTCACCTGTTTAATCAGCTCACCTGAAGCATCCAGCCCACTGGTAGCAAGCGCGTTCACAAAGTAAAGCTGGAATACAACGGCAAGAACCGACACGGCAAATGCCGAATTGGCCCAATCGTAGAGCGCCCAGCCCCAAATCTCCTTGTTCAATCGCCTCACGATATATGCCCCCTACTCTGTGTTGGCGTTTCAGACAACAGCAGCCAACAATATCATCACCGGTTCCCGAAACTGCCTGGAAAACAGCACGCTTGCATTAGAACTGCGTTTGTCTTATGAGTGATGGATTATCCATATATCGTTTTCTCTGCCTGGGTAAAGGGAAAAGGCAATTCCCGTGAAGGAAACGAGATTCCTTACGAGCAGCGCCTCTGGCCAAATCCCGCAAGGCGGGACCCGACTGATCGAAAAAACTAAACAAGAAACGCATTTCTCTGAAATGCTTGGATCCTCTCGCAAAGGCGCAAAGACGCAAAGAAAAGACTTTGAATATTGATGGTAAAGGGCGATGATTTGCACCCGAATCGCATAGGCGCAATCCATCAAGAGATTACCTCTGCAATGCTCCGCGTTCTCTGCGGTAAGGTCTCGCTGTGAGCGAGAGGACCGTAGCGGGCGGTGAGAATAGGCGTGTAATTTCATATATGACCATTGATCGATAGGAACTAACCGATCGCAAAGCTAAGAGAAGAAAGGAAATCAGATGAATGAGAAGAAAGTTCTATTAGGCCTGGTTGGCAGCCCTAATCCTGAAGGTCTTACCAATCAGCTGGTAACTGCAGCCCTTGAAGGCGCTGCCGAAAACGGAGCGATCATAGAGAAGGTGCAGATGTCTGAATTCGTGGTTGACCCGTGCAAGGATTGCCTGCCCTGGGTGTGTCTGAAGAATCTCAAATGTACCTATGCGGATGAGAACTTCGAGATGCTGAGCAAAAAGATTCTGGACTGCGGGGGGTTGATCCTCGGCACACCGGTCTACTGGTGGGACACCTCTGCGATGATAAAGTACCTGATACTGAAAATGTTCAGGATATTTGCCATGTCTGGTCCGCTAAACGGTCTCCCGGCACTGGGTCTGGCTATTGCCGGCGGCTCCGGAACCGGCCTGATATCCGGTCTGAAACCAGTATATCATTTTTTCCAGATGATGCAGATGCGCGCCATTGATGCCGTACCGGCCACCCGTTTTGATTTTGACCAGGCGCTGTCTCGGGCAACCGAACAGGGCCGGAACATCGCAGAAATGATTCCCGCCAGAGAGCCGTTCAAGACCTGGGAAGAACGCCTGGTACATTACGATTCCCTTCCCTATATCGGGGATAGCAACGCCACAGAAATGCGACTGGTGGCCGCCATTACCGCCGCAGCGGTAGATCCGGATCGCAAGTCGGAAATAAAAGGCGATCTTGCACAAGCAGATATTCTGGCCACATCAGGTAGATCGGTCGAATCTTTGGCTGAAACCTTGCAGGTGTATTATTCCAGCACAAGCCTCTTTGGCAATAAAGCGTAGATCGTACCGCTGGGCACATTCTGCGTTTCATCCCGCTTGCAGCGGGACTGTGCTTGAGGCGCAGAGGCCGCAGAGACAAAGTATCTGTTCTCTGCGTCCTCGGCGACTCTGCGGTGAGTCGTAGCACAATAGGTAATCGGGCTTGTGAGTGCGTGTACTTAGGCCGCGGTAAGCTGTATCAGCAATCCATGAGCAGACTTTGGATGCACATAGACCTGTGGGGTACCGACACCGATCAGTGTCACACCGGCATCTTGCATAGCCTTTATCGTGCCATCCAGATCGTCTACGGCCAGGGAGACGGTGTGGACCCCCTCCCCCCGTGATTCGATCGATTTTCCTACCGGCGAATCTGTACCAAGGGGGGCAACCACCTCCAGAAAACCACCATTATCGAAGTTGAAAAATGCCTGCTTGATACCAAGGGCCTCGGATTCGGACCTTCGATCCATTTCCATGCCAAGCTTATCCCGGTATGTTTTAATGCCTTCCTCAATATCCTTTACGCGTACAACAATATGATCGACTCCTTTGATACCCATTTCTTTCTCCTTTGGTTTAACAACATTCAAACTCTTCCTCATCCTCTACTGCCAGCACCGGCAAGAGAATGACGATGGTCATCTTATCGCTATAGGAAGAATTGTCAATAATAGAATTGCATGGACGCAATTGTGTGTTGGCCAAATCTGCCAACGATCTCTATCAGAGTCAGAGATCGGCGGAAACCTGACAAATGAATATGGGTGACAACCGGCCACGCAACTTGACATCGTTCTTCCTGCCCTCTATATATTCACTTGGAAAATCGCACCTTGACAAGCACCGCTATCATTGGAGAGGAATTAGACATGGCAGATATACAGGAACAGGTCAGTGGGGATGTCAGCGAGCAGACGATGGCAGCGTTTACCATGATGTGGGATGCCTTTCCCTCAATGGTAATGCTCCTGAAAAAAGATCGCACCATCGTCGCGGCAAATAAGATGGCAAGAGACCTGGGTGTCAAACCCGGAATAAAGTGTTACGAGTTGTCTGCCAGCACAGGGATCCACCAGGGCTGTCTGGGGACCCCGGCTGTGGAGGAAGGAGTAGCAAAAAGGTTGGTCAGCTACATCGATGCCATGAAACAGGTCCTTGATTCATACTGGGTTCCGGTTCAGGGCGAGAAAGATCTGTATATCCATTTTGCCACAGATATCACGGAATACGCCAAACCGGAGATGTTTCCTCCCGAGGAGTAGATCATTGTTGTGCCGGTTCAACGATCGTGGGATCGGTTTCAAAGGCGGTGAGCTTACCGGATTGCGTATCGAGCATGTAATGGGCTTTGCTTGCCAGATCGAGGGAGTAGATCCTGCACCCCTCAAATTCCACTTCCCGGTAAAAATGGCCGTGGCCGCAAAACATGTAGCGGGGCTTTACCGAATCAAAAATACGCCGGATTGCCGGATTGCCATGGTCCGGCTCTCTGCCCATCCCCAGCCCGGAGGGGCAGCCGTGGGCGAGAAAGATATCAATATTTCTTAGATGAAGGCACTGCTCCACTTCATCTTCCGTGAAGTAGCCGAGGTCCTCCAATTCATCCCGTTTGAAATCGAAGTATAGAGGATCATAGGCTCCGCTTAACCCGGAGACCGCGATGGTTTCCTCCCCTACCCTGAAAGTTAACGCTTCCCCATTGCGAATATGGTTGAGATTTTCTACCGGCGATTCGCCCCGATCGAATGCCTGCATCAATGATATGGAATCGTTGTTTCCGAAAATCCAATGGACCGGTCTGCTGAAAGGCCGGTGGCCGCCCATGTCTCCCACCTGCAGGACAAGATCCGCATCGGTCCGTTTTACGATCTCAACCACCACATCGACTGTCGGGATATCTGCTTTCCCTGTCAAACCGTGGATATCACCAAAAACCAATACCTTCATGCATCACTCCAAATTTAGATAGCCGACCGTGGTCTATGGTTCCATCCATCGGATAAACTGCTGACGCGTCGGTGGATCATCCATCCAGGAGACATCCGGTTCGGGGATGTCAAAACACTCTCTCACGGTAAGCAGCTTCTTCACAGCCACACGCTGCCGGTTGCCGGTGCCGCTGATCCAGGAAATAGCCGCATCCCGCTGAATAATCTCGACCAGCCGGAGCAACTGAACCACATCACCATTGAGATAGGTCAGGACGGCTTCGTATTCGCCCCGTTCCCAGAGCGCCGGCGCTTTTGACCCGTGCATACCTTTCAACGTCGAACCATCGGACAATTGGACAGATTTGACCTTGCCTTCGACCTTCGCCCCTTCAAGGGCTTTCTGCAAACCGAGGAACCATCCCTTCGTAAATGTGACGATCAGCATCAGGTCAACATGGTTCATGGCAAGTTCGGCACATTCCGAAACCATGCCCGACTCTTCAGCCAGAACGGCGAAATCGAAACTACATCCATTCCAGGTGACAAGAACATATCCCCGGCTGACAAGATCCTGGAGCCCACCGACAAGCTCCCGACACTCCTCCCGGGTCATCTGTGGCACGCCCTGCCAGACGGAAGGAGTTTCGGAATCACTATGAGCTACCGAGGCGCAAGTAATGCCGAGGGGAGAAATGGTCTGCCAGTCCAAAACATCATTCGGAATTTCCTTTGCTATCTCAAGGTCAAATGCGGCTATCTTCATCATCAGCTCCTATGGGGAGTAAAGCATCCTGGCCCAAA
>JAZFSW010000407.1:0-5347 GCA_036446375.1 Desulfobacterales bacterium
TGAATGTGCTGATATACACTAATAACACCAATAGGTTATATCTAAAAAGCTCATGCGTCCTGGCAACTCTGGGGCGGCTGTTTTCAGAGGGTGATTGTTTGTTACAAACCGGGTGCTATGCACCCGGTTACAAACGCACCGTTTGGAGCTCTGGCGAGTTCTTGTCTCTCCGGCCTATGGCCGGAAATCCAAGTCGCGCGTCCCGCGCGATCGTTGACTCCGGACTGTCTTCTTTCACGACCGATGGCTGATAACATAGGTTCGTTCCTTCTCAAGAACGCTAGCAGGTATCAAATGCGTGAGTGACAGGCCGAACTCATTGTCATATTTCCATTCAACTGTACCTTCCACATCCAACACCTGGCCGCTGACCAGGGTCAATTGGCCCCTTATCCGATCCTTTGGCTTAATCTCGCCGTCATTCCAGATTCTGATGCCGGTGCGAGAGATATCCAGGACTTGAAAGGTCTGATCCCTGTTGGTGATTGGGGGTCGTTCTTCAGGTTGATACTCAAGCCGCAGGTAGTTCCTTCTGCTGTCAGGCTCTGTATTGGGTGTCATACCGCTTTCCTCCTCTGCATGGAGTGACTGCTGGAATGCCCCCGACAGGATTCTGTATCAACCATTTCCGAGGATTTGTCAAATACATCGGTAACAGAGGGAGTGTTGGCCAGGTCCCTCCTTTTGCCTTGACCGAATCGCATTTCTCCATTAATGACAAGCTGTTAGCAGCATGAGTTGGTGGGCGCTTGACTGGAGGGTAGGGGAGGATAAGCACCTTGGAAGAGATAAAATCGATGGTCATGTATTCAGTACAAGCCTCAAGCCCTGGGCAAGAGACGATTCGGATATGAGAGATTTCAATACCTTCTTGAAATACTGGGGATGGAAACTATAGTCATTGTAGAAGACAGGTCACGAAGTGGCCGGGGGAAATCTCTTTCATTTCGGGTTCGGTCACTGAGCAATCGGGTTCGGCTCTCTCGCAACGTGGATGAAAACGGCATCCGGGCGGCGTATTTTGGGGACTGGGTATTTCTCCCCGGATCGCGATATGCTCTCTCTGACGCTCAACCCTGGGATTGGGGATGGGAACAGCAGAAAGCAGCGTCTGTGTATAAGGATGGAGTGGATTATGATACAGGTCCATTCTATCGGCTATTTCAACTATTTTTCCCAGGTACATAACGGCTATTCGATCACTGATATGCCTGACCACCGATAGATCATGGGCGATAAACAGGTAGGTGAGGTTTAACTGTTCCTGGAGGTCTTCCAGAAGGTTGATAATCTGGGCCTGGATCGAGACATCCAGGGCAGATACGGGCTCATCACACACGATGAAACTGGGCCTGAGCGCTATAGCTCGTGCAACCCCGATGCGCTGTCTTTGACCCCCACTGAATTCGTGGGGATACCTCCGGCTCATTTCAGGATCAAGCCCCACGATCCTCAGCAGTTCTGCTACCTGCTCTCGATACTCAGCTTTGTTTCCGGGGATCTTATGCACTAGGAGCGGCTCTCCGATAATGCTGCCCACTTTCATTCGTGGATCCAGTGAACCAAAAGGATCCTGAAAGATCATCTGCATCTTGCGACGAAGACGTCGTATCTCTTTTTTTCTAAGACCGGTAATCTCATTGCCTTCGAAAAAGACCTTTCCCGATGTGGGACGCTCAAGCTGCAATATCGCTTGCCCTGTGGTGGTCTTGCCGCTGCCGCTCTCACCGACCAGACCCAGGGTCTGACCCCGATCCATCCGCAGGCTGATCCCATCGACAGCTTTGATGTCGCCGATCCTGCGTTTGATAAGATTGCCCTCATCAACAGGGAAGTGAACATGCAAGTCCTGCACCTCCACCAATGGTTGGTTATCTTCAGACATCTATCCAGCACGCCTTCTCGTGTTTACCGCCTACCGATTCGAGCAGAGGGGTATCGATACTGCATCTTTCAATCGCATGGTCACACCGGGGATGGAACGCACATCCCTCGGGCACCATCGCAAGGTTGGGGGGCTGTCCCCGGATGGGCACAAGTTTCTTTTTGATGTCCTGGTCGATCTGCGGCACTGAGGCCATCAGCCCAATCGTATAGGGGTGTCTTGGATCATCATAGATATCATTTGCCGTTCCCTTTTCCACGATACGTCCCGCATACATCACGTTCACCCGGTCCGCATATCTTGCTACCACTCCCAGGTTATGCGTGATAATAATCAGGGCCATGTTGAAATCTCTTGTGAGGCTCTTAAGCAATTCCAGTAGCTGGGCTTGAATGGTTACATCCAGAGCCGTAGTGGGCTCATCTGCAATAATCAATCGTGGATCACACCCGAGCCCCATAGATATCATGGCCCGCTGGCGCATCCCCCCGCTGAATTGATGCGGATAGTCGTGAATCCTGCTTTCAGCATCCGCGATCTGTACTTTCGCGAGGAGTTCTTTGGATCGCTCAAGGGCAGCTTTGGTCCCCATGCCCTTGTGAATCTCCATGGGTTCGGCTATCTGCCGGCCGATGGTAAGTGCCGGATTCAGTGATGTCATGGGCTCCTGAAAGATCATCGAGATGCGGTTACCGCGAATATCGCGTATCTCTTCATCACTGATCTTCAGCAGGTCCCGACCTTCAAAGAAGATCTCCCCATTGACGATCTCGCCCGGTGGATTGGGGATCAAACGCAGGATGGACATAGCACTGACACTTTTCCCGCAGCCGCTTTCCCCCACAAGACCCAATGTCTCCCCCTCATTAAGATCAAACGAGACCCCGTCCACTGCTTTCACCGTGGACTTATCGATAAAGAAATAGGTTTGAAGATTCCTTACTTCCAACAAAGGCGGCATTACGAATGGTTCTCCTTGGTTGATGGATCATTTGAAACTACATCAAGTTCGCGGTGTTGGTTGATCGGTTGCGTCACGCCATGGCGTGATTGGGTCTTTACCGCAACCCAATTGCCGCAGCCGAAACGAGCCGCCTCGCCTGCCTCATCTTTGGGCGAAGCAGATGGCGGGCTCTTACCCCAACCGATTGACGTTGTTATTCCAATCGTGTCTTTGCGCCTCCGCGAAAACGATATCTTCCAGACTCACTTATACCCCATCTTCTTTTTCAATTCCTGGTCCACCCAGATCCGGGCAAAGATCGGTCCGGAGCGCCACGCGCCGACGCGAATCTCACCATAGTAGTTTTTGACCCAGGGCCACCAGGCATTGTATTCATAACCGCCGGGAAGCCAGATGGCCGGTGCCTGGTTGATGCAATAGATTGCCAGCTTCTTCATCCGTTCAAAGGCTTCGTCCTGGCTCAGATTCAGATCTTCAACGGTTTGAAAGAAGGTGTCATCCACATGCGGATCACTCATCATGTAGGGATTCCAGGTCTGTCCGGTGACAAAGTTTTTACGGATCGTGGCAAAGGGATTGCCGTGATCACTTCCGAAAAAATAACCGGGGCCGTGTTTCTTCTTGAGCATCATGCTCATGTAGGAGGGATAGTCCATTGGCTCAAGGATCAGTTTCACGCCGACCTTCTGCAGATACGCAACCACCATGACCCCGATATCAAGTGCTATCGGGCTGTTGTTGGCAATCTGGGCTTTGAAGGTAAAGCCGTTGGGGTGGCCTGCCTCTGCAAGCATCCGCCTGGCTTTTTTGGGATTGTAACTGTAGAGCTCCTGCGCGCTCTTGGGCAGCTCTCCAAATGGCGTATAAACGGCTCCAAAGGTGATGGGGAAGGGGTAGTTCACCCGCTCACCTTCGCTATTGAGCAGTGTTTCAATGATCTCCTGTTGATTGACAGCCAGGTTAAGTGCGCGTCTTACCCGAATATCGTCAAAGGGTTTGGTATCCATTCGCAGCGCCACCATGAAACCACCGGTTGTCAGCCGTCTGGACCACTTGAGCTGCGGGGTGCTTTCTTTGATCGAAGCGACATCCCTGGCATCAACGCTCATCAGCATATCAAGTTTTCCGGTTCTCAGGGCGGATATCCGGGTCTGAGGGTCCCGGACAAGCATATATTGGATCCTATCGACAAAGGGCAGTTTGTATTGTCTGCCTTCAATGGTCGTGTGGTCCCAATAGTCCGGATTCTTCGTATAGATCTGGGAATGGCCGGTCCTGTAATTGCTGATCATATAGGGACCGGTACCACAGACGTTTCTCCAGCTATTGGGTTTGCCGGTGCTTTCCTGTTCCGGCGCCTGTATGGCATCATAATACCCCCAGGCAAAACGATAGCCCCAGTTGGCATTCCATTTGGATAGTTTGGCAACCGCTGTGTATCGGTCTCTTGCCTCCCAGGTGGCCCAGTCCACATATGTCGGGATGGCTTTTCGCGCATTTATTAAGCGGTGCTGACTGTAAACGACATCGTCTGCCACAAATTCTCTTCTCTTCATAATGCCTGGCTTTTCCTGCCAGTAGATGCCTTTTCTCAAATGGAAGACCAGGGCTAGGGGTTCTTTCTCCATCTCCCAGCTTTGGATCAGCTCCCCCCTCTGAACATCGGGTGGGAGCCACGCGTTTGCATGGAAGGCGTATTCGTTGGTTCCTCGGGGACCTTTCTGAAGGTCTCCCATGATGAGATGTTCCATCACCAATCCCGTATCGTGACCGTGCTTCCAGGCCCAGGCGGTATTATCCCAGGCAAGGGGGTTGGTGTTGGTCCCCAGATTGCACATCTTGAGCGTCCCGCCGTATTTGGGTTCCTCCGCAGTTGCGGGCGTTGCACCGCAAAACACGAGGACAGCAGCAATGATGACGACAGTTGTTTGTCTCCCGGGACGCTCTCTCATTCTCTTTTTCCCATCGCTTCAGCTCCGCACTTAGGGTTCAGTGTTCAGGGTTCAGGGTTCAGCGCTTCGCCGGCTGAAGAGCGGCCAGCTCAATCCAGAAAGAAACTCGGTAAAAGCTGAACATCGAGAACATCGAACACCCAATATCAAATGTAAGAAATGAGTACCGAATATCAAGCCCTGAACGCTGAACACTGAACTCCGAACCACTCAATTCGGGTTCACGCTTCCTTCTTCAGTCGTCTCGTCACTTTGTCCCTTGAATAGCTCCCGGAACCCCCTCGCAATCTTGGGTCCAGCAGGTCTCTTAAGGCATCGCCAAACAGGTTGATCCCGAATACCACAATCGTAAGGGCAAGTCCGGGGGGAACAGCCAGGAAGGGTGCCCGGAGCATATAGCTGCGGCCCTCACTGCTCAACATGGCTCCCCAGCTTGGTGCCGGTGGCGGAATACCGAGACCGAGAAAACTCAATGTGGCTTCGGCCAGTATTACCGCGGCGATGCGTGTGGTGAACAAAATAATGATCGGTGCCATAATATTGGGC
>JAZFSW010000408.1:0-5315 GCA_036446375.1 Desulfobacterales bacterium
GGATATCAATCAAAAGGAACTGGAACCGCATCCCATCCTTCGGGCGGCCATCCGCAGGCTTCGAAAGAACCCGCCCCCTCCGGCCCAGAGCGTTGTTCCTGTGCACGGAGACATGCGGTCCGGAAATTTTCTGTTTAATGAAGAAGGGGACATTAAAGCGATTCTAGACTGGGAGATGTTTCACCTGGGAGACCCCCTGGAAGATTTGACCTGGGCATTGAATCCCATATGGAGCTGGGCTGAACAGGATCAGCTCGGGTCTATGATTCCCCGGGATCAGGCCATGGAAATATGGAAAGACACCAGCGGGTTCGACATTGACCCGGCAGCGTTGACGTGGTGGGAGATATTTTCCAGCATCAAAGGCATGGCCATCTGGATTTCCATGAACAAGGTATATGCCGATGGGGAAAACACCGACGGCATCATCGGATACGGCGGCATGTCGGCGCTGGACTTTCAAAGAAGAGCGCTGCTTCAACAGATGACGGAGGCAATATGAGACCGCAAGGGGATTACATACTCAACACCGTGGCGACAAACCTGATTACCCGATATGTGCCTGAGATGGTGTCCGACCATGGAAAGGCCGAACTGGGGCTGATGTCCGTTCTATTGATGGCGGTTTCCGAAGAATTTGATCGCGCGGCCCATCGGCGGATCGAAGAAAACCGTGCCCTGGGAAAACTATTTGCGGAATCATTGCCGGTGGTAAAAGACGACGACCTGAAGCACCGCCTGGAAACGGCATCAAAGAAAGAAACAACCGACTGGCGGATATCTTCGCTGGACCAATTAAACTGCGAGCAGATTGAGCTGCTGATAGAGCTGCATGCACATATTGAAACGCTGGCGGATGAAGAGGCAAGGACGCTGGAAGCGGCCATATGGCAGGAGTTGAAAGACTATTCCCGGCGCCGTGAATTCATGCTGTGGGCGCTGTCTCAGGCGATGATGGCAGCTGCCCAGCAAGGCTAGACGTTGTTTCAACGCCGTACTTAGGGTTCGCGCAAGAATAGCTTCACAGAATAATCGCTCAGATTTGGGTCAGCTTTGGCCGATCTGACTGAGCGAAACCACAGGAATAGCGGGCTATTTCGCGGATTTCGAGAAGGAAGATCGGCTGAAGATGGCCTGAAGCTGGGGAGAGAAAATGTGAAGTTATTTTTGCGTGAGCCCTTAGTACCCACGCTCATTGTTTTCCCAGAACTTTTCCAGGCCATAATCCTCGGCAATCACCTTAAAGGCGTTATACCCGCATGCGGCACTGGCACCCGGACCGGGGTGTGTGTAGGGCCCGCACAGGTAAAGGCTTTCGATCTCTGTCCGATACATCGATGCTTCCGGAAAGGGCCTGTTATGGCCCAATTGATCCGGACGCATCGCCCCGTTTCCAAAATCACCCTCCATAAGACGCATCTCTTCTTCCTGATCAAGGGGCGTATAAAAATAATGATCGATAACATTATCCCATGTCATGTTCGGGGCCCAATCGGTGAACCGGCGGATAAACCGATCATTATAGGTTGCGCGCACCTCTTCCCATTGTTCCGGGGTCTGGGAGCTTGCCTTTGGAAAGAAAAACCAGCCGCAGAGGCTGTGTTTGCCTGCCGGGGCATACGTGGGATCCCAGAGGCTGTTTACCCATGTTCCTGCACCGGGAATCCGGGGGATTCTTCCGGTTTCCGCATCCCGGCAGTATTCCAGCACCTCTTCAGGGGTGTCAAACCCGACAACGGTATAAAAGGTCTTATTGATGGCCGGATCGTGCCGGGCGCTCTTATAGTCCGGTGCTTCATGAAGGGCAAGTCCGGTGGATGCCAGCACGCAGGAAGGACCGATCTTAAAGTCTTTCGCCCGCTTTGCCCATAGGGGGCTCAAATTGTCTTCACCGACCATGTTGAGAAGGGTTGCTTTCAGATCGGCATTGGATGCCACGAGTTGCCTGGCTTCAATCTCCGTGCCATCTTTCAGGCGAACGCCGGACGCCTTGCCGTCTTTCAACAGGATCTTAACCACCTCGGAGCTTTCATAAAAGTCCATCCCTTCTCGAACGCCGGCCATGACCATGGCATGGGCCAGGGTATGGGTGCCACCGATCATGAGGCGCCAATTCAGATAGATGCCAAACGTGGTGATGACCGCAGCTCCCAGTCCCATAACCTCCAGGGGGATACCCCATTCGACACTCATTCTGTATAGCAGTGCCCGCATTTCAGGACTCTCAAACATGGAATCGATAACACTTCTTGACGTGCCCTTGGCATAGTGGGGAGGAATCCCCAGAAGCTGGAGGAGCGCACCTGCGCCGGCAGATGGGTCCGGCATTTCGGGGGTCGGCTGGGCAGGCGGACTGTATAAGCCCGCCGCCATAACGGGTGACAAGGCAATGGCTTTCTGCAGAAGATCAATGAATGTATCCGCATCGGATTTGGAGTATTGGGCGATCGATTTTCGGGTCAGCTCAAAATGTTCCGGTTTTTCGATACTCCACATGACAATCGGCGGGCGACCATCGGAAAAGGCGATGCCGGATTGTGCCTCCGGGTAAAGATAGCGTGCACCGAGTTTTTCCAGTTCAAAATCATGGTAGAAGGGCATCCAATCCATAAATTCCATATACTGGGCATGGAGGTTGTGCAGGAAACCCGGAGCCGTGCACTCGGAGGTAAAGATCGCACTTCCTTCTTCATGCCGCCTTTCAAAGATCGCGGTTTCCATCCCGTATCGCTGCAGATAGGCCCCCAGGCACAGACCCATATTTCCCCCGCCGATGACGATGGCATCGTAGGTTTTCTTTGTCATTTTTGACTCCTTGTCTTCTTCTGTCTGCAGACGGTTTTTATTCCGGGTCCCTTGCATAAAACTACATTTCTATCTCTCACAGAGGCCGCAGGGGTAATTCCTGATGGATTGCGCCTATGCGATTCAGGTGCAAATCATCGCCCTTCACCATTAATATTTAAAGTCTTTTCTCTGCGTCTTTGCGCCTTTGCGAGAGGATCCAAGCATTTCAGAGAAATGTGTTTCTTGTTCAGTTTCTTTGTCGATCAGACCGGCCCTCTCAATGACTGTATTGCCCAAAAAGCATATGCCGTCAGGACAGAAGCTCTTTGGGAATCTTCAAAAATCTTAAGACGCGTATGGCCTGAAAGGGTCGTCTCGGCCATGCCTTGACTTTTATGCTGCCCTTCAAAAGCGCAAAAAAGGGACTTGTCTTTCCGGACAGCACCTTGCTGAGTACCAGGTAATCGCTTTTCAGATAAAGATCGAGCTTATCCATCACACCGTTTGCAATGATGATGCGCTCTCCGGTAAAGACCGTCGTAATGGCAAACCCCTTATTCACCTCAACGGCTACACGACATCGAATTGCCAGGGCCTGTTTCTCTTTATATTCAAATTCGGCCAGGTTCTGGGCCATATACTGGCTCATCATCATACCCAGACCGTTTAACGGCTCTCCCTCAGCCTCGATGACAGAAACCATTGAAGATCCCTTATCCATCATAGTGTTTCAGCACGTCACCTAGATGTCTACCCACCATTTCTCCAGATCATAGTCGTCAGCAATCACCTGCAGGGCATTGTAGCCCGGTCCGAAGGTAATAAAGCCGTGGGGATGGGTGCAGGAACCACACAGATACAGTCCCTTTACCGGGGTACGGTACTGGGATAGCTGTTTGCTCGGGCGGTTGACCATGAGGTTGTGGTCTGCGATCTTTCCCACCATCCAGTCCCCCCGAACCATGTTGGTTAACTTGCTCGATATGTCCAGCGGGGTATAGGGCTTGGCCTGCAGGATGTCCGCATCGGAAAAGTCATCACAATACTGTTGCCAGGTGCGGATGCATCGGTTCATGTAAACATTTTTCACCGATTCCCAGGAACCTGCCCCCTCATTGCCGATCTCATAGGGCGCAAACACCCGAATGAGACCGGTCGCCTTACCGTCCGGGGCATCGGTCGGATCAAACATCGAATTGACCGCCACATTCAGGCAGGGGTTTTCGGGTACCCGGTTGTCGCGCAGCGCCTGCCAGTCCGCGTCGAACTGCTCCAGCGTTTCATATCCCAGGTTCAGTACCCATGCCTGGTTGATGTCCGGGTCAAAGCTGGCAGCCTTGTAGGTGGGGATCTTATGCAAGGCAAGGTGTACGGAAAACAGGCTTCCGTCCTGGTAGGGATAGTCTGCAACCACTTTTTGGATTTCTGGCGGCACATCTTCCGGGAGTAGAAAGTCTTCGAACGTCTGATTCATATCCACGCTGCTGGCAACGAGCTTATCGGCATAAAACTGCCTGCCGTCAGTGGTTTGGACCCCCTTGGCTTCGCCGTTTTCAACGAGGATCTTTTCCACCGGGGATGAGGGCAACAGGGTTACATTGTTGCGGCGCATCTGGCGCCACAGGGCATGGGCCAACCGGTGGGAGCCCCCTTGGGCGATTCGCCAGTTGTCAATCTTTCCCAGCATAAAGGGAAAAGAAATGGCAAGGCCTGCAAGATCCGTATAGTAGCCGCACACCGCCGCATGAAACGCGAGCATGGCTTTGATCTTTTCGTTTTCAAAATGCTTGTTGAGAAAATCATTGATGCTCATGGACCGCAGCTGGGCACGGAAAAACTCGGTCTTCTCTTCGACCTTCCAGGAAGACAATGCCCGGGTAATATCATTGACCTCGATCGGTGGGGCATACATCAGCGTGCCGATCATCATGTCCTGAAACCCCTTGACCTCCTTGTATAGGCGCATGAAGGTGTCTGCATCCGTCTTACTGAATCGGCTCATGGATTGGTGGGTCTTTGCCATATCGGTATGAATCGTGATCGCCGTGCCGTCCTGGAAGATAGAGCCCATTTGCACCGGCGGGTGGGCGTAGGACACCCCGTTTTCACCGATAAGATCCAGATCGTCATAGACCGGGCACAATCCGACAAAGGTGTGATAGTTGCTGTGAAGATTGTGCAGGAATCCGGGTCGGGTGTAATGCTCTGTGGACAGCCCTCCCCCTTCTTCAAGCCTTCTTTCCAGCACCAATACCCGCCACCCGCTTTTACCCAGATAGGTGGAAAGCGCCATGCCGTTGTGACCGGCTCCGATGATGATGGCATCAAAGGTTTCTTTGTCCATCTTGTCTCCCTTGCTCATTTATAGGGCGGTTTGCCCTTGGGCCACTCGGTTAGGTTCGATGTGGTATAGACTTCAAAAACCACATTGGCGATGTCGGCATTCTGCATCAGCATCCGCATATCTCCCCGGATGGTCAGTGCACCACCCAGACCGGCTTCGATCAGGTCCAGTTGTTCTGCGGCAA
>JAZFSW010000409.1:0-3394 GCA_036446375.1 Desulfobacterales bacterium
TCTTTCGCATCATCGGTCCTCTTACAGGTTAAAGACATCTCCGGCGATATAGGATAGGATCATACGTTCCAGCCGGTTCAGATCATAGAGACCATAGGAACCCGCCTGCTCAATGGCCTTGTTGAACGCTTCTTTCGGGTAGGTGCGTTTGAAGTCTAGAAGCTGCTTGAGCTTCCGTACGCCACGGCCATGGGAGCGTTTCTTGAGCTCAACCACATAATGATCAAGGGCCGGGCTGTGACCCAATAGCCTTCTTTCTTCGTTAGAGGGGCCAGCATTACGTTTTCTGCCCCCAAACGCTGTGTGATGGTCCGGCAACTTGAACTTTGCATCCTGTCTGTCGATACATCGTGCGTGATCGGCCACCTTCTTGTCCCCAAAAAACACAGCAAGACGATGCCAGGACTTATGAACCTCTACCTGTTTGCCCACTAGCCGCTCGGGGACCGAATACCGGTTGGTGTCAACGCTTACATATCCGTTCATATCAACGATTCGATGTAGCGTTTTGTAGACAGACGGGATGTAGGCCGGCAGTGCAATCAGGTACTTTTTTTCATTCATATGCACCTGATCCGGGCTTCTACGTTCCAAGGACCGTTTGGGTTTCTTGTTTGCGATATCGATACACCACTGCCGGGCCTGCTGGTTCAGATCATGCCAATCCCCAAAGCTGCGACCGGCAAGGAAATTGCCTTCCACATATGCAAAGTCTCGTTCAATGATCGGTTTTCGGTCTGCATGGCCAATCTCGTGAGCCCTGAACGTGACGCCATAAAAATTGCCGAAGGCTTCCATTTCCGGGGCGATATCGGCATTGGCACCACTGCCATGGGCCACGATGACGCTGGTATTGTCGATGATACAGCTGGGACACACACCTTCGAAAAACGAGAATGCTTCGGTTAGAAACACCTTGGCTTCAAAGCGCGTGAAGTTCGGATAATACTGAATAAACAGCTTGCGGCTGTGGGCAAGTGCGCAACCGGCGCATTGGGCCGTCACTGTCTTGTTGCCTATGTGAACCTTGTGGGGGGATGTGTCATGCTGGCACTCTTGACCGGGAAGAAAGTCGTACTCACCACTTCTTTGAACCTTATCGGCCCTCAAGCCCCCTTTGCGTATCATGTCGGTCAATGAGCTGTAGGGGATCGCAATCCCATAGTCATTTTCAAGATTCTCCCATACACGTACGGCATTGCCCCGACACAGTTCCAGTTGCTCAGCAACCACTGGCATCAACGCTTCGTATTGGGAGGGCTTGCCCGGTCTGTGGGCCTCGACCCCCTGTATCACCCGTCGGATCGTCTTTCTTGAGCGCCCCAACAGGTCTCTTATCTTTCGGATGCCGATTCCTTTGGCGTGCAGCGTCAATATGGCTTGTCTGTCTTGCTCTGGTATCATCACAGCTCCTTATCTCATCGGTTAGGGATAAAAATGCTGCGCGCATCCGTTCAAATGCGGTCAGCAACACACGTCGGTCCAATTGGCTCTGGTTTTGGTACATAACCAGTGCTGTGTCCTTTTCCAGCCTGACAAGCATGTGCTTGACCACCCGGATATCTTTGACCCATTTGCCTTCCGGCCCTTGCCCTATCTGTTTGCCTTGGGCTTCTGCCTCTTGTTGCTCCAGCACCTTCAAGAACAGTTGGGGTCGGCTCACGATTTCCATACGCGTTTTCCTGTTGGATATTTTGTAGTGTTTGAAAACAGTGGCAAGCTCTCGGGTTGACATGGCTTCTTTCACAACACTGTCGGTGAGTATCTTGGCATGCTGGGGGTTGGCGCGCGCCAACGGCGCGATAACCCTGGCCGCACTCCACATGGATAGCTTTCCGGAACCAATATGTTGCCGCATTTCGTCATCAAGATTATCCAATAGGGCCAAGCGGCGCGTAACAAAGCTCTTCGTTGTGCCCAAATGCTCAGCAATCTGCCGGTGGGACAATTGAAAGTGTATTTTCAGCTCATGGATCAAGACCGCCTGTTCAAAGAATTCCCATTTCCGATCCTGGGTCCGAGCCAGAACCTGGATCATGGCATCTTGCTCTGAGCACTGCCACACCTGGGCGCTGACCGTATCTTTCCCACAGCGTTTCAAGGCCGCAACCCGTATATAGCCGTCCATTAACATAAAGCCGAAAGCATTGGCCGGAACCACGATCACCGGTGAGATCTGTCCGGAACGCTCCATGGATTCCGACATACGCCCGATGGCGGCAGCATTGTGGATTCTGGTATGCAGATACTTCAGATCAAGGTGGGCTATTTCTATCTGCTTCAAATCAATCACAAAGCTCTTCTTCATCGCTGTTGTTTCCAAATGCGTTCTTTATGATTCGGGTTATGGTTGCCGGATCATCTCTGATCATCTGCTCTGTTGTCTTTAGGGGTCCCGGTTCAGTAGCCCCTGGTGTTGCCGGAAGGGACAGGACTTGGAACAAATGACCGTTGAAGGCGATAAGATCCTTTTCTATCAACCCGTTGCGGGCAATGATGTAATCATCAAGAGTGATTCTGGACAACATGCAGATCTTATCGTAACTGTAATAAGAAAGACCGTTTCGATCACCTACCAATACAAGGAACACATAAAGCAAAAGCTCATGATGGGTTAGTATATCGAAGAACCCACCGCGTAGAAATCGATGTTCGATAAACGCGAAAGATCCTACGATCCTTCGAACTCTATCCGGATTCAGGGGGGATTTTGTGATCACAAGGTACCTCCTTTTCGCCAAATGCACCTTCAAAGCCAGACAACTTGACCAAAACTACCGCTGTCATAGCCTATTCTTTGTAGGACACGATACCAATGGAGTGTGGAAGTTGAAAAAAGATAGACATCTCAGGCGAAGTCCTCGATAAATGCGCCATCTGAGACGATAAGAGGGGGGGCAAGAAGGTGCCGTGTCTATGCAATGACCGGAGAATAGGCATATTCCCGGTTTCTGCAAACACTTCACCTGTCATGGCAGGTGCAACTAATCTCTGTGCTGTGATGCGGTGCCACACAAAAAGGGTGCCAGTTCCGTAGAACCGCCACTTGAATGATAAAAATCCCAGTTTAGACCATCCGGTCCCCGTATGGGGGGATCTGCTTCCCGGGTCCTGTATTCAATAGCCACCTGCAGGAATGCAACCAGTGCCTCTTCTGGCATTTCTGTCACTATTGAAAACTGTTGCTGTTTTGACATATCGCTAATAATAAAACGACCCAATGCCAATTTCATCATCTTTTCCCACTGCAATTGAGAAGCGATGCTGAGAAAGTCGCCGACGTCTGCAAGATTTACCAGCGTGTTTTCGATCGCATTCATGGCATCAAATAGGCTCAATCCTTCTCTGAGTCTCAGCGATACTGCCAGAATCAAGAATCTTAATGTCAGCTGCC
>JAZFSW010000410.1:0-6768 GCA_036446375.1 Desulfobacterales bacterium
GAAGGGCCAGTTTGAGCAGGCGGCGGGGCGCTTTTTGCAGGCAGAGCGAATAGATCCGGATTATGCGGAGCTGCAGTTTCGTATGGGTAGGTGCTACTGGGCCCTGGGGCGCTTTGCTCAGGCGAAAGATCGGTATGTTAAAGCTCGGGAACTGGATACCTTACGCTTTCGCGCCGATACGCGGATCAATGGGATCATTCGGCGTGTTGCCGAAGGAAGACCCGATCAGGGGATTCACCTCGTCGATTCGCTGCAACTCATCGAAGCAAACAGCCCGAACGCTACGCCAGGAAAGGAGTTGTTTTACGAACATGTCCATCTGAATTTTCGAGGTAACTACCTGGTGGCCCGGGCGATTTTTCAGCAGGTGCAGAAGGTCGTTCCCGAGTGGGTGATCCGGCAGGCTTCGGGTCGTCCCATTTTAACAGAACAGGGGTGTGCGCGTCGGTTGGCATATACGGGTTGGGACCGGCTCATGATTGCCGAAAAGCTTGTGAAACAGATGAGAAAGCCACCGTTTACCAACCAGCTGGGCAATACGGAAGCGGTGGGAAAACTGAAACAGGAAGCGGACATGCTGAAGTTTCGGTACGCCCGAAGGGAGAATCAACAGGAGGTGGTGGCGCAATACAAGGCTGCACTGGAAGACGACAGTGCCCACTGGAGTCTTCATGACGGATATGCCGAGTTCCTGCTCGACGGCCTTCAGAACCCACAGGAGGCAGAAAAACACTGGCGCTTGGCAATCAGGCAGTGCCCGCAGTCTGCCGTTGAGCTCTCCCGCCTTGCCAAGGCCCTTGTCTCCCAGGGAAAGCACGCCGAGGCGGAGACGTATTACCGCCGAGCGTTGATATACGATCCCCGCTCCACGACACGGCTTTCAAACCTCGGCATTGCACTCCTGCGACAGGGAAGACGGGACCAGGGGATCCGGTACCTGGAAGAGGCCATCGAAATCGATCCCCTAAACGCGATGGCCCACAGCAACCTGGGTGTGGGCCTGGCACAGACAGATGATCCGGCATTTCACCAACAGGCTCTCCTGCATCTCGAGAAAGCGATCGATATCAACCCGGATCTCATCCGCGCCCGGGAGAACCTGGCCACCTATTGCACCAAAGAGGCAATGAGGCAGGTGGCAGACGGAGAAAAAGGACATGCCAGGGAGCTTCTTGAGAAAGCGGTTGGTTTGATGCCCGACGCCGTCAGTGCGTTGCATAATCTAGCGGTGCTTCTCAATGAGGAGGGAGCTCAGGAGGGGGCTATTGAGCACTTGTCCAGGATATTGCAGATCGACCCCGAGAATCGGAAGGCCAGGGAGGGACTGGCTTCGATCTACTTTGAGCAGGGAACGACCCATGCGCAGAAAGGAAATCTGCAGCAGGCCCGGGAAAAACTCAAGCAGACCGTGGTGCTGGTCCCCGGCTGGGCGCAAGCGCATTTTGTTCTCAGCTCAATACACCATCAACTGGGTGACGATGAGGGATCCTTGCGTCACCTGAAGCAGACCGTGAGAATTGATCCGAACCATGAGAAAGCACAGGAGATTCTTCGGCGCACCGGTGAGGTCTGGTAGCTGGCAATTGTGAACTAACCTCAACATCTGAAGAAGGGAAACAACAATGAATATACCTTTTATGTGCAGGAAGAATTTATCTTTGATTGTCCTGATCGGATTTTTTCTGGTGGGTTGTATCGCTGGATGTGCTTCCGATGGGACAGCACCTTCGCGGAAGACAGCGGACAATCAGGCTTCGGCAGAAACCCAGACCGTGGAAGAAAAGAAAACAAAGCGGAAGAAACTCACCCTCGATGGGGGGCGCAAACGAAAGCAGTCGCCGGCTCTAAAGAACGCGGGACTGCCATCGCCGCCCTCCTCATCGCCCGATGATACGCCCTAGTCGCAAGGACTTCCCGGGTCGGCTATATCATTCCACCCCACAAAATCCTCTGCCCGAAAGAACCCTCGGGGCCGATAAATCTCCTGATTGCGCGGCCTTCACAGGATCCCTGCCTACCTTCTCCTGGCGGTATGGACCGATACCGCAGATGGCTCCGTGATAGCAGACATCTGCGTATTTTCCATTCCGTCTCAATGCGCTTCGCTATCTTCCATACACTCTTGATCTTCTCTTGATTCTATATGGTCCATGACATCGCTGCTGTGCCCTGGTGCAGATGCTAAAGTCTGCAATCGCCCCGGGCGTATCCTTCAGATAATTGAAGACTCCCCGCAGCAGAGCTGCGGAGAATCTCCGACTGCAGGGAATCTTGCCAATCATATTCGCTCGCTAACCGCCTTGTTTTGCAGCAGAGCTGCGAGGAATGCACTCGCTATTTCAGTTCAGACCACACATCTCGATTCTTGTCGCAAGCCGCCGTGCCGGGACAGCTGCAAGGATCTCTGTATGGGCATTGGTCGCCAACCGGGGGCAGAATGGCACACTTCCCGACGACAGGTAACGTTCAGTCGCCGCTTCACCGATAGGGATAACTGTTCGCATACCGCCTGCCGGCACCAGACACTATAGTAAAATATCACTATACAACAGAAAAATCACCCATTGGCGCATTTTGTGCTTGACAGGGGCAATATCATTATATATTTATATTTCACCATACCATATAATTATCTAGTTATCTATTCGATGGATAATTATATAGAATTGTTATTACTTGGTTTTGTGGCATTCAACCCTAAAACAGGATGTCTCTTACATGAGTGGGGAGGAGAAACATGAGGATTAGAGAGCTGGTCGATCGAACACGGATTTCCAAACAGACGATTCACCACTACATCAATTCCGGCGTCCTGCCCCGACCCCGCAAACTTGGGAAGAATTCAGCCGATTACAATGACCGGTACGTGGATCGGATCCAGACCATAAAGGAACTCCAGGAACACTATTATCTTCCCCTTACCACTATCAAGAAGATTCTAAAGAAACAAAAGAAATCCCCGAACGGGAATCTGTCTCTGCTTCAGATTCAAAGTCAATACTTCAAACCCCTTGACCGGCTATTGCCCACCGAGGTGGTCGGGAAGAAAGCGTTTGAAGATGCGACCGGTCTGACCCGAAAATCCAGATCCACATTCGAGAAATGGAAAATCATCACACCGGAAAAACGAAACGACAAATGGATATACTCCCATGACAATGTGGTCATCGGCAAATTGCTTGTTGAAATGGGCAAGATCGGAACGGGGCCAAGGGCCGGTTTTGACTTTGAAGAACTCAAACGGGTCAGCGATGTATTCCGAGCATCCATTCTCAAGAGCCGGGGCCAGTTCCTGAAATCAAGCCATGGGAAGCTCTCCCCGGAAGAGATGGAAGACAAGACCGAGAAGATCAGTGAGCTCATGAGTATATACTACTATCATCTTAATCGGGAGCTAAGTGCAGGTCAGTCTTAAGCGGGATGTTTCATGCCATTTCGCGTTGAGTTCTCATCTGTATGATTCTGTAGGACCGGCATCCCGGTATTGACCTAAATCCTGTAACGCTTTGGTGCAAAGGAGGAAATGACATGGACAGATGTTGGCGAAGTTGCTTCACACTTTTTGTAGGCGTCGCG
Source organism: Desulfobacterales bacterium (assembly GCA_036446375.1). Classification (GTDB taxonomy): domain Bacteria; phylum Desulfobacterota; class Desulfobacteria; order Desulfobacterales; family JAZFSW01; genus JAZFSW01. The sequence goes on from JAZFSW010000410.1 coordinate 3,577, forward strand.
CTCATTTTCGGCGGCGTTTCGGCGGTACTCGCTCAAGAGGAAGAGAAGGAGGAGCCCAAGCAAGAGGAAGAGAAGGAGGAGCCCAAGCAAGAGTTTACCCTCGATGAGATCATCGTAACCGCTGAGCGCAGGGAAACCAGTGCTCAGGATACGCCCATCGCTGTTACAGCCTTCGATGCAGATATGCTGGATGAGCTGGGAATCGATGGTGTCGAGGATCTTGAGCTTCGGATGCCCAGTACCACCATCGCCTCCTGGAACAAGATATATATCCGTGGGGTCGGTCGCGATGTGCAGGCATTGGGTATGGATCCCGGGGTGGGCGTGTATACGGAAGGCTTCTATAGCCAGTACCAGGGGGCGTTGGGAAATAGTTTCGATGTGGCTCGAATAGAAGCGCTCCGGGGACCCCAGTCCACACTTTTCGGTCGGAACACGATCGGTGGTCTCATTCAGGTTTGGTACACGCATCCCGGCAATGAGTTTACCGGTCAGGCCAAAGTACGTGTTGACCAATTCGGCTACACAACAGGACTCGCTTGGGGTGGTCCGATAATCAAAGACAAACTGATGTTCCGCATCCGGGCTACCGACACGGATAGAGACGGGTTCCAATACAATCATTTTGTCCAGGACTATGTGGGCGGTGTCGATGGGGCGACTGTCAATCTGCTGGTGACCTATCGACCGACAGACAAACTTGAGATTTACACCCGCTATTGGCGGGCCGAGTCCCAGGGCGATCACGCGCAGCAGGATGCGGGCGACTATGTCAACCTTGCAACCTATAAGTCTGCCGTCGAGGACAAATACTACACGTACCCCGGAGAAAGCACCTCGACGCTGGTCCGGTGGATGGATCCCAACACCGGTGTTCTCTGGCTGAGGGATGAGGACAAGAATTGGTTTTTTGGCTGGAACAACGGCCAGGCCAATGCGTACTACAGTGGTGACCCCACCGATAAGTATTACAATCCCCCGAATCCATCCATGGATAATCCCTGGAAGGTAAACTTCGATCATGCAGGCTATTACGACTACGACGGAAATGGCGTCCAGGTGACGATTACCTATGATGCCACACAAAACCTGACCTTCAAGGTCCTGACATCGTATCTCCACTGGGACTGGAACGGTTATGCAGATGATGATGCCACGGCCAATCCCAATTACGACCAGATATGGTGGTATCCCCTGGGTCAGTACGGTCAAACCGGGGAATTCCAGGTCATATATGGCGGCCCGGACACAAGACTGTCGTTTATGGGCGGTGTCTACTATCTGCAACATCATGAGATTAATACATGGACCGGCGTTCGCTATGGCGACGACTATGAGGATGACTTCCAACCCAACGGGCCCGATGCGCCGAATGATCTACCGTGGTGGTCCGGTGGGAATGGGGCCACTTGGGGATGGTTTCCGCTGGGGCACACCGAGGATAATTGGCACCCCATGAATACCTTCGGCGGTTACGATGCCTGGATCGACACAACGAGCCAGGCGGTTTTCGGCCAGACCGACTTTCAACTTACCGATACGCTGAACCTCACCACAGGACTTCGATGGCTCTCCGACGACAAGAAAGGATTTGAGCTGATCCGTGCTACCGGCATGCTGGACTTTGATGCTGAAGCGCGCTACACCCAAGCCCAAATCGACTTTCTTTCCAACGTCTATGGCGTAACGACCCACAGCGCCGATTTTCTCGACGGTGGACCCGTTCTGGTAGGCGATCCGATGGAGCCCGCGCGGTGGCAGTGGTTCTGGTATCAGGATGCTGAAGGAAACTGGATTGGTTTCAACCCCTGCGCCAATGCATGCGATAAGCCGACAGGTTCATGGTGGGGATGGAACTCTCCTACCAATGAACAGATACTCCAGGCCGACTGGACCACCTGGGTCGGCAAGCTCAGCCTCGACTACAAGCCGTCCGATGACCTCCTCGTGTATGTTTCCTATTCAAGAGGCTATAAGGCCGGTGGTTTTCGTTTGGGATACTGGCAGGCCGATGATCCATCCGCCAGCTCCTCGCCGATCTATGAACCGGAGTATTTGAGCAGTTATGAGGCCGGGTGGAAACAGATGTGGCTTGGTGGCCGGTATCGCACGGGACTCACCTATTACGTATATGCTTACGACGATGCGCAGCTTGTGACGACGATAAGCAACGTAGTTACCGTTCGGAATGTGGGCGCCCCGACGGTCTGGGGGATCGAGGTGGACGGTGAAGGATACATCATTGACCGGTTGCGCGCCAATTTCGCCTACAGCTATACCAAGGCCGAATATGCTGACTTCTGGACCGAAGATCTCAAAGAGCCCTGGTTGCCCATTGTAAATATTCAGGGGAATCAGCTGAAAAACTCACCGACACATAAGATCGCTGTCGGCGCAACGTATACCCAACCGACGGATATTGGGGATTTTTCATTGAACATGGGATACTTCTGGCGCGATGATACCCATACGACTGCGACAAACAACGTGTACGGCAAATCGGACGCTTTTGGTAAGATGGACGTCCGGCTCTGGTGGCACAGTCCCAACCTCAAATGGCGTGTGACCGCAAGCCTGGACAATGTGTTTGCAACAGAGGGTGTTCTGCGGTCGGATGCGTCGGGGCCGGGGCGTTTGCCCAGGGTGCATATGATCGCCCCAAGAAACGCGACGTTTGAAATCTCATACAAGTGGTAGTTTCGATCCAATGAAGACGACAATCTAAAACGCTTTTATTGTGCGTTGAAGGCAAGAAAAAGGCCTGACCGGTTTACCGGCCAGGCCTTTTTCTTGTGAAGGGAAATGGCGGTCGGGCCGCCGGAAGATACGCGGCCAATATAAGATGGCCCTGTAAAAAGGCGAAAGAAGCTCAGACCTGTCATTCCCGCGGGACACGCAGTGACACGGAGTGAAGCCCCAGCGCTAGCCGCAGCGCTCCTCCTGTAATTTCAGACACTTCTGGATGCCGGATCAAGTCGGTATGACAAGAGCCCGCCGCAAAACTTCTCCAGATCCCCTAATACCCGTATATATATAGTGTCGCCATATAGAAGCGTAATATAGCGTCATACAATAGATATTTAGACAGTGTGCTGGTTTGTGCTTGACAAAGGCGCCCTTAAGACGTAACAGCACGGCCATAATATATTGCAACTATGTATCTATATTGTAGAAACGTATAGGCAGCTATAT
>JAZFSW010000411.1:0-3000 GCA_036446375.1 Desulfobacterales bacterium
ATTGGCAGGGCTCACGAACGCTTGATCGGGGAATCTCTTGCGATATTCGAGTGGATGCTATAATGTGATATGATAAACACCGTGCCGTTGTAAACGGACCAATATTTTCTGCTGCAAGAATCAATATTGACGGACTCGTAAAAAGTCCAGAACACCGTCACTCCCGCGAAGGCGGGAGTCCAGAACCTATTGAAAACACTGGATTCCCGCCTTCGCGGGAATGACGGAAAGAGATGAATTCTGACTTTTTGCGAAACTGTCATGTTCGTGTGTGACAACAAAAACCGGGCCCGATGACCCGATTTCCTTGTTATTTTCTTCTTTCGATAATGAAGACTGCGATCGATCGAAGCGGATCAGCCCTTCTATCAAAGTCAGCCAGTGCTTTCAAGGCGTTATTTACCAGTTTCTTTTCGAACGCTTTGGATTCATCCATGCCAAGCAGCGACGGATATGTACTCTTTCCCCGGTGCTTGTCGGTGCCCGCTACCTTTCCCATCACCGCAGTATCTCCCTCGACATTGAGGATGTCATCGGCAACTTGAAAGGCCAGCCCGATATGTCTTGCATAACGGCCGAGTTGTTCTATCTGCGTGATGCTTCCCTCTCCTAAAACGGCACCGGCATATACAGAGGCACCGATGAGAGCACCGGTTTTTAGTGCATGCATCGCTTCCAGTTCTTCCAGAGAAAGCCGGATATCCTCTGCCGCGAGATCCTGCATTTGCCCTTCGATAATCCCCTTGTATCCGGCAGCCCGGGAAAGGGTATGAATGATGTCCAGCAGGGCTTTCCCCTCTTTGTGGCCTTTGGCCGGTATGGCAGACAGCAGCTCGAATGCCAGCGTAAGCAGCGCATCACCGGCGAGAATTGCTGTGGTTTCATCAAAGGCGATATGGTTTGTCGGTTTTCCTCTCCGAAGCCGATCATTGTCCATTGCGGGAAGATCATCGTGAATCAGCGAATAGGTATGGAGCACCTCGATGGCACAGGCGGCGGTCAGTATATGTGGGGTGGGGGGGAGACCCAAGGCCTCTGCGGCAGCGATACAGAGAATCGGGCGTATGCGTTTGCCGCCTGCCATGAGGGAATATGTCATGGCTTCCTGGATCCGAGTGGGAACAGCAGGTGCGGACCCCGAATCGAAGATCCGCATCAGAGCGTCGTTGACCTGATCGGCCCGCGTATCCAGATAGGATGTTAGATCAAACGACATGATGTTTATCCGTGTTCAGGGATGTCGTCTTCGCCGAGAAAGGGCTCTGCAGCGCGATCTCCTGCCTCATTTTTCAAGAGGATTTCGACGCGTTTTTCCGTCTCCTCGAGTTGTCTGGTGCACAGCGTTGACAGCTGGACACCTTCCTCAAATTTCTTTATGGCTTTTTCCAGGGGCAGATCCCCCGATTCAAGGGCCTCAACGATTTGCTCGAGTCGTTTCAGTGCGCCTTCAAAGGTTTGCTTGGGCATGACGATGGTATCCTTATCGGTTGTATGGCTTCATGTTTAACTGAATAGCGAGCGCATTCCCCACCCGCTTGCGGTGGGGAGTTTCAATTGTCTCAGACCTGTTTCACGATTTATCACGCAAAGGATCGGTTACGTTGTCACCGGCCGGTGCGGTTCTGTCAAGGACGCTGACAGTCAGCGCCCCTTGATTGAGAAGCACTTCAAGGCGTTGCGCAATCTTGACCTTGTCGGGATCCTTTACGATGGCCAAATCAGGAATGGTTCGGGTGATGCTGTATCCGCGAGATAAGATTGCCATGGGGCTCAATTGCCTGAGTTGTCCGGATAGCTCACGAAGATCAGATCTATTCCTATCGATATGTATGTTTATATATGTTAATAGGTTAGCACTTAATGAATCAAGCTTGTCATAAAGTATCTCGGCCGTATGAATCGGACTGGCAGACATGAGTCTATCCCTGCGCCACTCAACGCGTTCTCGTTTTTGCTCGATGATAGCGGAAAATCGTCTAAACAATCGATCTGTGGCGTCCGCTGTCCTCGTTCTCAGATCCTTGAGCCGTTCTCTGGGATGGATCAATCGTCCGGTCAGGTCGCTGAGGTGACCGGTAAGCTGCTCATAGTAGTGGCGAAATGCAAGGGTCAGGTTGTGGGATATCCCATCGAGTCTCAGCAGCAGATCATCCTTCTGCGGTAGGATCTGTTCGGCGGCCGCCGAAGGCGTGGGCGCCCGCAGATCGGCTACAAAATCGGCAATCGTATGGTCCGTTTCGTGTCCGATGGCTGTTACGATTGGTATCTCCGATGAGAAGATCGCCCGGGCCACCGTTTCCGAGTTGAAGGCAGAAAGATCTTCCAAAGATCCCCCCCCGCGGGCGAGGATGATAAGATCCATGGCGGTATGATCATTTAGCCATTCTATGGCCGATGCAATCTCCGAATCAGCGGCATCTCCCTGGACTCTCACTGGAAATATCTGAATGGTGCGGTTCGGAAACCGCCGGTTCAGGACGTTGAGGATGTCATGGACAACCGCACCGGTGGGTGAAGTGACAATGCCAATTTTCTTGGGAAGATAGGGGAGGGGCTTCTTGTGTTGGTCGTCAAAGAGACCTTCGGCGGCAAGCCTGGCCTTGAGCTGTTCAAAAGCAACCTGGAGGGCACCAACGCCTTCCGGCTCCAGATATTCCAACAGCAACTGATAGGCGCCCCTGGGCTCATAGACATTGATCCGCCCCAGTCCGGTGATCACCATGCCATCTGCAGGCCTGAATTTCAGATTTCGATTCTGGCCCCTGAACATCACGCTACTGAGCTGAGCTTTGTCATCTTTCAATACAAAATAGAAATGCCCAGAAGCCGGAACACGAAAATTAGAGATCTCACCTGAAATCCAGACAAAGGGAAAATGGTCCTCGAGCAGGGATTTGATATTGGCTGTCAGATCCGATACGGTGTAGATATGTCGACTCTGGGAGGCAAGAGGGGGCCGTCCGGGGGGTGGTATATGTTCATTCATTTTCGATGGTGTCT
>JAZFSW010000412.1:0-5752 GCA_036446375.1 Desulfobacterales bacterium
GCTATGTATGAGGCCATTCATGCCAACATAGACATTGCACGGGAGATATTTCGCGTCAAAGCCCAAAAACTCGGACGCGCGGGGATAGCGTGGTTCGAGCGCGAAGCACCACTGCCCCTCGAGAGCTCAGAGACGCTCTCCTGGGAGCAGGGCCGAAACATGATTGGTCGTGCCTTTGCAACCGCCTATCCCGGGCTTGGCGACTACTACACCGACATATTGCTTAGGAACAACTGGGTGGAATCCGAGGCCCGCGGCGGAAAGCGCCCCGGTGCCTTCTGCACCGGTTCGGATGTTACCGCCGAGCAGCGCATCTACATGACGTTCAACGGTTCGCTGGGTGATGTCACCACGCTGGCCCACGAAACGGGCCATGCCTGGCACGGTCATCTCATGCGCAAGATGCGTCCCATGGCTCGCGAATACCCGATGACCCTGGCTGAAACCGCCTCGATCTTCGCCGAGAATATCTTCGCCGAAGGCGTTTACGCGGATCCCGATGTTCCCGGTGATGCGAAAACACGGATGCTCGACGCCGAACTGAGCGGCGCGGCCACACTCATCCTGGACATTACCACGCGCTTTGAGTTTGAAAAGGTTTTCTATGAGGAGCGGGAGGGCGGAGAGGTTTCGGTCGATCGCTGCAAAGCGCTGATGGTTGAGACCCAGCAGCGTCTATTCGGCGATGCGCTGCTCGATGGCGGCGGGGATCCGCTTTTCTGGGCCAGCAAACTGCACTTCTACATCTCGGATCTGAGCTTCTACAACTTCCCCTACACCTTCGGCTTCCTGCTCGCCCGTTCGCTCCACGCGATTTTCAAGGAGGAGGGAAGTGCGTTTCTGCCCCGGTACGAAGCGTTCCTGCGTCTGGCCGGCAGCGACACAGTCGAAGCTGTGGCCAAGCGCTCGATCGGTGCCGATGTGACAGACCCGGCCTTTTGGGCCAAAGCCATCCAGAGTCTGACTGAACCCCTTGAGAAATTCCGGGAGGGCTAGTTTTCGTCCATCCGTGTCAGCCTGTTGTCTCCACCCATCCTATCGACAGGAGGGTGAGATTCCCCGGAAAAAGGAGCAAGAAGGGACTAGAGCCCGTGCTCGGTTCTTGAGATGATGCTGTCCTGGAGCGGCTTGGTGAGCCGCGCAAAGAATGCGTTGTAACCGGCAACCTTTACGACCAGGTCTCCGTAATTCTCAGGGTGTTTCTGGGCATCGAGAAGCGTTTCAGACTTGACCACATTGATCTGCGTGTGGACGATCTTCTGGTCAACAAAGGACCTGAGAAGGTCGATGATTCTTCCGATGCCATCGCCTTCAAACACCAGGGGATCGATCCTCATATTTGTCACGAGTCCTCCCAGTGTCTCTGCGTGGTCGAGCTTTCCAAGGGACTTGAACACAGCCGTTGGACCACTGACATCCTTTCCCGGACTGGGTGACGAGGCGTCTGCAAGTGGCGTATAAGCCAGTCTCCCGGATGGAAGGGCGCCGACTGTGTGCCCATCAGGGACAAAGTTGAACATCGGGGATCCTCCGGGGCAGCACTGGCCGCCGCGCAGGTTTTTCATCTTTGTATATTCTGAAGCCCACTGATGGACTACCCAGGCGGTCTCATCATCCACATAGTCAATATCATTTCCGAACTTTGGCACTTCGAGGCACATCTTCTGTAAGTTCTCATACCCCTCAAAGTTGCTGTCCAGTGCGCTGCAAAGCTCATCCATGGTGATCTTCTTTTCGTCAAAGACAAGCTTTTTGATGACGGCAAGCGAGTCTCCGGCATCGCTTGAGCCGGATGTGGTCGTTCCCGTATTGAAGTTGTAGTGGGCCCCGCCCTCTTCCCTGCAGATTCCGGTCTTGATGCAATCGTCTATCAGGGCCGATTCGTAGACGGTCGGAAAGTTATCCATGATATGTCTCTCTGACCTGTTGCTGGCCTTTTCTGAGTTGTCTCTCATGTGGGTCAACTGCTTGTGGAATGCGTCCTTAACATCCTCAAGAGCGTCAAACGCTCTGGGATCTCCGGTCTCCGGCCCGATCTGCTTGCCGTCATGTCTGCTTTTTCCGTTGGTCATGGAAAGATCCATGGCCAGGGCAAGATTGGAACCGGATGTATAGAGATACCCCGAGTCCTTTCCGGGTATCACCAGCTCAAGGCACCCGACGTTGGCGGACGCCCTTGCATCTTCAAGGGTTACTGGGTTGCCGCCAATGCTACCTCTTGCCAGCGCCTGGTCGACCATGACATCCGCATTGATATACTGCGGATGACCCGTTCCGATCGAGGTGAGCTTGGCAGCTTTGATCAGCACCTCATCCGGCGTCTTGCTGTGGATGTGTACGGCAAAATACGGGTTGATTAGCCGCGTATGCATCATGGCCTCAATGAACATGTATGTGAGGTCGTTTGATGCATCCCTTCCCTTTTCGTTCAGTCCGCCGACGCCGATGGAACCCACTTTCCCTTCATAGTTGACTTTCAGTATGCTGCAGTCGATGAGCTCCTGGGCCCTTTCCTTGGTGATTCTTTCAGCGTCTATGTCTGCCTTGTAATAGGGATAGAGGGACTGGTCCATCCGTCCCTGGCTGAATCCAAGGTCATGGGGGTATTCATAGTAGAGCAGGAGCCATGTCAAAAGATAGGCCTGGATGGCCTCATGGAAGGTTTCAGCCGGATGTGCAGGAACCCTTTCACATACCGCTGCAATCTCCAGAAGTTCCTCTTTCCTGTCACTATCCGTTTCAGATTCGGCAAGTTCTCTTGCTCTATCTGCATATCTTTTCCCATGTTCGGCTGCAGCATCCATTGCCAGGACAACGCCTTCAAGGAAGGGCACCTTGGCTGCATCCTGAGGATTATCCATGTCAAGTCTGCCGATGCTATCTTCAGCGTCCTTCTTGATTCCGAGGAAGCCCTTCTTCAGCACTTTGTCAAATCCATGAATATTGTGGCCGTAGTGGTAGCCTGCGCCCATCCGGTCATGCTCCACCCAATAGGGAAGCATCTCCTTGAGTTCTGCCATGTCTTCATCACTCAGGGGTGTCGTGATGGGCCGCTTTCCCATGATGTTGCCATCGAACTCAGAGGGTTTTCCTGCCAGATAGCCTGCATTTGCAGGGCTGATGCTCATGCCGGGGTATTTCCCGTTGGTCCCGCCCACAATCAGTTCCTTTTCATGTATCTCGATGGGCATGTCCCGCAGGATCTGTGAAAACACCTTTGCCCGGCGGGTAATCATGGGTTCGCCTTCAGTCTGCTTCAGGACCTGGGTCTCGATTCTCGCACGATCAATCGAATACCTGGAATCCAGCGTGTAGTACCCCTGCCTTAGGGTCTCTACCCTGTCTGTTGCCGGAATATCCACCACATTATCAAGGGTTTGTTTCAGTGTATCTAGCATTGCACAGTCTCCTTTGCCGATTATCAGCAGGTCCAAAGGGATAGAATATCGATTCCTGAAAGCTAAAATATGACAAAGGCATGCTGGTATGTCAAGAAATACGTCAGAAATTCAGGAGAAGAGAACCAGGCGTGTGGGGCTGGTTTCAGAAGCCCAGAAGCGTGTCAACAAAGAATGGCGTTCTCGGACAGGACGAATCAGTACTCCTGCAAATGAAACCTACCACGTATCAATGCCGGACGGAGGTCATCACTCATAGGAAATCCCTTCCTGTTTTGGGGCACTACAAGCGGTGCTCCGTTCTGGCAATAACGGAATCCTGGAGGTCCTTGGGCAGCTCCACAAACTGAGCGACATATCCTGCCACCCGCACCATCAGGTCCCGGTAGTCTTTCGGGTCCTCTTGCGCTGCTTTCAACACCTCTGAAGACACAATATTGATCTGGGCGTGATGCAGTTTCAAATCGATGAACGTGCGGATGAAATCGGCCATTCGCTTGAACCCCGCTTCATTTTCGAAAATATTGGGATCCAGGCGCAGGTTGAGCGTTTGCCCGCCGTAGATCTCGGCATTGTTCACCTTTCCCACGGATTTGATGATTGACGTGGGACCGTTCAGGTCGCTTCCCGCTGTCGGCCCGCATGAATCGGCCAGGGGTTGTCCGGCCAGTCTTCCGGAAGGAAGGGCCCCAACACGCAGACCGGCGGACAGGTATCCGCCCAGGGGTATCTCGAACGGGATTCGATGGCCGCCCCGCGTGTTCTTGTGCTTGATGGTTTCCCGGGCGTAGACATGCCGCACCCAAGCGGTCTGTTCGTCCGCATCGTCGTCGTCATTTCCGAATTTCGGGACATCCAGCAGCTTCTGGCGCAGGTCTTCGTTTCCTTCGAAGTTACTGTCCAGGGCATCCATCAGTTCATCCCACGAGACCGTCTTGTCCTCATAGACGAGCTTCTTGATTGCCGCGAGGGAGTCGCCGATATCGGCACTGCCGATAAGTGAGCTGAACGGTCCGAAGTTGAACCTGGCCCCCCCTGCTTCCCGGCAGATCCCTTTCTCGATGCAGTCGTCTATAAGGGCCGATTGGAATGCGGTTGGATCGTATTGAGCAAAGAGCGGTTCTATGAGGTTCTGGGCTATCGAGACCTTCTCCACGAGCCACGAGACCTGTTCTTCGAAGGCTGTTCGAAACGCCTCAAATGTTTCGAATGATCTCGGATCTCCTGTAGCGGGCCCCTCCTGACGGTTGTACTTCTTGCGAATGCCATTTCTCAGCGTTAATTCGAAGGCCTGTATGGCCGGCGCGCTAATGCAAATGGCAAAACCGGATTCCATCCCGGGGATAGTGGGCTCGTTGCACCCGAAGGCGCTGGCTTCTCTCGCCAGTTCCAGGGGGACCGGCGGGCCGCCCAGCGTTCCCCGGGAGAGCATGTTGGTAATGATGGCATCGTTGTTGAGGAACATCGGATGGCCTGTGCCCAGGGCACAGAGCTGGCAGGCTTTGATCAGGAGACTTTCGGGAGTCTTGCTGTGAACCAGGATGCCGAAGTTGGGTTCATGCATCCGGGAATGCATCATGCCCTCGATAAACATATAGCTCAGGTCATTGGTGGCATCGCTGCCATCGGGTTTATATCCCCCCACATCGATGTGATGCGTGTTGCCCCAGAGCGCTTCGCCAAGATATCCTGAAGGTTCCGCGACCGCGGCGGCTCTGTACCGGGAGAATCTCAGCAGAAAGGCGTCAATGAGCTCTTGTGCGCCCGCTTCGGTAAGTGTCCCTTCCGCCACGTCTCGACGGTAGAAAGGATACAGATACTGATCGGCCCTTCCCGGTGAAACGGCGGCGGTGTCCCGGGTTTCCCACCAATGCAGGATGTGGATGAACCACATGACCTGGATCGCTTCATGGAAGGTTTCGGTCGGATGGGCCGGTACCCGGTCGCAGACCTTGGCGATCCCCAGCAGCTCTTGCCTTCTATCGGGATCTGACGCGGTTTCGGCCAGTGTTCTTGCCCGCTCCGCGAAACGGCCCCCGAGCTCGGCTGCAGCCCCCATGGCGATAATGACGCCGTTGAGAAAAGATGCTTTCTTGAGTTCTTCCGGGTCGGATCGGTCCAGGCGTGCCAGCCGGTCCTCTGCGTCCTTTTTTATCCCCAGAAATCCCTTGTCGAACACCTTCTGGCTATTGGAAATGGTATGGCCGACATGGCCCCCCTTCATCCTGGAGCTATTGATAATCCCGTTCGGCCGTTTAGACCCGTCAAAATACATCAGTTCCCGTATCTCGGGCAGAGGCGGATTGTCATAGAGCGCACTGCTCCGCCGCAATAGATGCTTTCCCTCACCTTGC
>JAZFSW010000413.1:0-3680 GCA_036446375.1 Desulfobacterales bacterium
GGTAGCGATGGTATCGAGAAGGTGTTGTATGTTTGCTGTCTCGAAATAGAGCTGGGGGATAATCAGATCGTATTGTTCTGTAATCACCGGTACAAAATCCAGATCAAGCGCCTTTGCCGCAGCAAATATGCCCAAACCCACGTCTATCGTGCCACTTAAGACCGCCACGGCTACTGCCATATGGGTGAATTCGTCGTCTTCGTATCCGGTGATGCTGCTGGCGGCAAGGCCGAGCTGTTCCAGCCGGTAATCGAGTAGAACCCGGGTCCCGGAACCGGCCTGCCGGTTGATAAACCGGATGTCTTCCCGGCTTAAATCTTCAATGCCTTTTATCCCTTTCGGATTTCCCAGGGGGACAATCAGTCCCTGATCCCGGTCCACGAGATTGACAATTTTCATGGGACCCAGAACCGGATCATCGGCGAGGTATTTTTCTACATAGGATAGATTGTATGATCCGTCTTCCGGGTCGAGAAGATGGGAACCGGCGATGTGGCACACCCCCTTTTTCAGGGCCATTAATCCACCGAGACTCCCCACATGACTGGAAGAAAGGGTCAGATCGGTGTGATTTGCCTTTATCTCATCGGCCAGGACATCGAGGGTATTGTCATGGCTTCCCACACAGACAATCGTATTGTGAATCGAAGACGGCGGATGAAGAAGATCGGCAACCACCGGATCGTCTTCCGTAAATCCTTCCATATGGGCGGGAATCCGGATAATGCCGTCGGCTTCTGTCAGGCTGGTGATACTCCCGGCGCCCCTCGGCAGGGGGGTGGCCACAATCCGATCGGCAACGGCACCGAGTTTGACTCTGAGAAATTCTTCGACCCCGAGCTTGGAGGCGATCTTACGCGTCAGCTCAACCCTCACTGTATTTCGCCGGTCTTCCGGTTGCCGCCGCATCCTGCTGAGTAGTGGGCCGACGAATTGCTCAAAGGCGATGATGGCGGAAACCGGATAACCCGGAATGCCGAAAAAAGGCGTATTGTCAATCGCACCGATAAGGATGGGCTTTCCCGGCATGATCGTAACCCCATGAACCAGCACCTCGCCCAATTGGGTGATGACTTGTTTCGCATAATCTTCAGAGCCCGCTGATGAGCCGCCCAAGGTGAGAACCATATCGAAATCACTGTCTGCACCGGCTTTAACCGCTCGCGTAATTGACGCCAGATCGTCTTTGATGATGTCGTGCCGCACATATATGCCGCCGGCAGCTTCGGTCATTTTTCCCAGCACGGCAGAATTGGTTTCAATGACCTGGCCGGGTCTAAGATCGCTTACCGGGGATGTCTGCCAGTCCAAAAGCTCTGAGCCGGTCGGGATAATCAGCACCCTGGGTTTTCGCCATACGGGCACGGTAAACAGGCCCGCCGAAAGAAGTGCTCCGACGCAATAGGGGGTGATGAGGTGATTCTGGGGAAACAGCAGCTCGGTGGCGACAATATCTTCTCCCATCTTCCGGACATGTTGCCAGGGGAAGGCCGGTGCTTCGATGTCTACCGTGTTGTCATCCACCACCTGAACGTTTTCGATCATAATGACGGCATTGCATGTGTCAGGCATCACGTGACCGGTGTTGATAAAATGGGCGTCCTTGCCCACCACCAGGGACTTGGGGCGCGACTCGTGTGCACCAAAGGTCGTTTCCGCCTTCACCGCGATCCCATCCATTGCCGCTACATGGCTGTTGGGGGAAGAAAGTCTGGAGATGACCGGCTCTGCTAGTGCCCGGCCCACAGCATCCGGGACCGGAAGCACTTCACTGGATAGGATCCCCGCTACAGGAAAGCGATCAAAAAGGATTTCCCGTGCTTCTTGCAGGGGCTTCATATTCAGATATACATTTCGTTTGCTGGACATTCTTTTCTCCAAATCATATGAAACTACTTGCTGATTCTCACCGCCCGCTGCGCTTGAGGCGCAGAGAACGCGGAGGGGTGCAGAGGTAACTCTTGATGGATTGTGCCTATGCGATTCAGGTGCAAATCATCGCCCTTTACCATTAATATTCAAAGTCTTTTCTCTGCGTTCTCTGCGGCTCTGCGGTGAAAGACTAAAGTTTCTTTTTCGACCAAACTGGCCCCGCTTGTATCACACCGGAAGGATCTCCACCAGAGCACCTTCATCCAGGCCCTCGGTGTGCTGGTCGATCTTTACCAGCCCATCGGCTTTGACCATGGTGTTAATCAACCCGGATTTTCCGAGGATTGGCTCGGCATAGAGGCGTTGATCTTTATGGTGCAACCGGACACGGATGAAATCGACCCGACCCTGAGCAGAAGCGATGTTTCTGCTGAGAAATGCTGTTGGCATGGCATTTTGATCCGTCGTTTCGATAAGACCCCTGACCCGGTCGATGAAAGGTTTGACCACCACCTGAAAAACCACCATGGCAGACACCACATGTCCGGGCAGTCCCCAGAGCGCTTTCTTGCCGGATGTGGCGAGTATCGTTGGTTTGCCGGGGCTTATCGCGATGCCATGGATAAGAATATCGGCGTCGGGAAGGGCTGAGAGGGCTTCGATGGAGAAATCTCGGGTACCGACAGAGCTTCCACCGGAAATCAGGACCATGTCCGATTGGGCCAGTGCCTGAGAACAGGCGTCAAAAAGAGCTTCTAAATTATCCCCAATAATGCCCAGGATCAGGGGAATGCCCCCGGATTGCTCAACGAGACTCGATAGGGTATAGGTGTTGATATCCCGGATCTGCGCCATGCCGGGTGCCTGATCAATCGGCACAATTTCATCTCCTGTGGAGATGATGCTGATGACCGGCTTTCTATAGCAGCAAATATTCTCCTGACCGAAGGCAGCAAGAAGGCCAATTTCCTGGGCACGCAGCCGTCGGCCGCATTCCAGGATAACAGCACCTTTCTTGAAATCTTCCCCCTTTTCTATGGCATGTTGACCCGGGGCAACGCTGCGGTACACTTCCAGGGTTGTCTCATCGATGGCTTCTGCGTATTCGATCATCACCACGCTGTTGGCTCCTTCAGGCAACATGCCGCCGGTAGATATTCTTGCCGCCTGTCCCGGCCCGATGGAAAAGGAGGGCGCATCTCCCATGGTTACCGTTTCGGTGAGGGTCAGATAGGCAGGATTGGCCTCCGATGCACCGAAGGTTGATGCGGCACCAACGGCATAGCCATCCATCGTCGACCGGGGGAAATCCGGCAGATCTACGTCAGAAACGATATCCTCGGCAAGAATCCGGTTGGCGGCACCGGTAAGGGGGATGGTTTCTGTATCCACCGGTGAGACATTCGGGACAAACGCAAATGCCTCTTCCAGATCGATAACATTGAAGAACGCTTTCATGCTATACTCCATCATGGTTTGATCGGAATTACACTGTTTTCGCTATCTTTAGCATAAAGACATGGACAGTTCAACGAGGGCTCAACCCATGGGAGAATGCATCAATCATCCGGATCGTGAGACGGCCTATGAGTGTGCGAAATACACGATTCACCTGTGCGAAGCATGCCTGCGATGTCGGGATCCCGAGCTTTACTGTAAGTTCCGATCGTCATGTTTGATCTGGTTCAGACACAAATCGAAGGATGAGGATCATGACTTGCTTTAATTGAGAAATAGCGTATAGTTATAGACATTTAATCGTTTGGAATTTCAACAGAATACAACCTCTGAACCCTGAACCCTGAACC